>CAYPHL010000045.1:0-32902 GCA_964410385.1 uncultured Rikenellaceae bacterium
AAACTCCAAACTCCAAACTCCAAACTCCAAACTCCAAACTCCAAACTCCAAACTCCAAACTCTCCTGTCACTAGACTATCCCTGTAAATCCCATAAATGCAAGTGCAAGGATCCCTGCGGTAATAAGCGATACCGGAACACCTCTCATACCTTTTGGAATATTTACAAGTTCGAGCTGTTCCCTGATCCCGGCGAGAATTATAAGTGCCAGTCCGAAACCTATTGCGGTTGCTGCGCTGAAAACAACCGATTCGAGCAGATTATAATTCTTCTTAATAACCAGGATTGCAACGCCAAGTACCGCACAGTTTGTTGTAATTAATGGCAGAAATATCCCTAAAGCCTGATAGAGAGGCTGGCTGATTTTCTTCAGAATTATTTCAACCATCTGGACCAGAAATGCAATGACCAGAATGTATGTTATGGTCTGCATAAACTCAATACCCAGTTTTTCAAGCACATATACCTGGATCAAATAGGTTACGACGGTTGCAAGAACCATCACAAAAGTAACAGCTCCTGTCATTCCCAAAGCAGTGCTTACCTTGTTTGAAACACCGAGGAAGGGACATACTCCAAGAAATTGCGCAAGAACTACATTATTGATAAAGACAGCTGAGATTATTAGCAGTATGTATTCCATCTCCGTTTATTTTGATGTTTTTTTAATCTTATTGACAAGGGCTATCATATATCCAAGAGCAATGAATGCTCCGGGTGCAAGTACAAAAACAAGTATTCCGTCACCATTGATGAATTTATGGCCAAAAATTGATCCGCTTCCAACTATTTCACGAAATGCACCGAGTAATCCCAGGGCAACAGTAAAACCAAGACCCATTCCTGCTCCGTCAATGAATGAAGACCAGACATCGTTTTTGCTGGCAAAAGCTTCAGCCCTCCCGAGTACAATGCAGTTAACGACTATAAGGGGAATGAATATTCCAAGGGTCTGATACAGATCAGGCACATAGGCCTGCATTACAAGGTCGACGATAGTAACAAAGGAAGCAATTATAACAATGAAGGCAGGTATTCTAACCTTATCGGGTATAAGATTTGAAAGCAGAGAAATAACGACATTTGAACCTATAAGGACAAAAGTTGTAGCAATTCCCATCCCCATACCGTTTAAGGAAGAGGTAGTAGTAGCCAGGGTAGGACAGGTTCCAAGGACAAGGACAAGTATTGGGTTCTCCCTGATAAAACCCTTTGTAAAATTCTGAAGCTGATTCATTGCAAACCTCCTTTCTGTAAAGTATTATATGCGCGTTCTATTGCATCGCAGAATGCTCTTGAACTTATCGTTGCAGCAGTTATGGCATCAACCTGGCCACCGTCCTTTTTAACTTTCAGCTGGAATTCGCCGGGATTTTTTCCTGTAAACTGACTCTTGAATTCGGGTTCCGTCATTTTTGTCCCCAGACCGGGAGTCTCTTTATGTTCGAGAACAGAAATACCTGAAATAGTACCATCCGGTTTAAACCCGGCCATAATTGAAATATTGCCGCTGAATCCTTTGGTTGTATATGTATTTACCGCATATCCGACTACTTCACCATTATTCTTTGCAGGATAAACATCAAGACTGTCTCCTTCAGGAGCTGACAGACGGAACATTTCATCGTTCGGATTATTTGTGAACTCAGGCACTACCTCCCTTATTGCATTGAGTTTCTTATTCAGAACCGACAATGCAATAGGCTCTTTTGTAAGTTCATAAACAAACCCAAGTCCTGCCGAGCTCACGAGAGCAATGAGCGTGAGTGTCAGGATCATGTTTTTCAGGGTCGATTCAGATTTAGCCATTTTTTACCTCCTCTCCAAATCGTTTTGGTTTTATATAAGCATTCATCAGCGGGACAAATGCATTCATAATAAGTATTGCAAAAGAAACTCCTTCGGGGTAGGCTCCCCAGACTCTTATGATAACAGTAAGTAAACCGATTCCGCAACCATAGATCAGCATTGCCTTTGGATTCATGGGTGAAGTAACATAATCGGTCGCCATGAATATTGCGCCGAGAAGAACCCCGCCGGCCAGGACATGAAACAGCGGACTGGCATATTCTTCAGGATTAATGAGCCACAGGATGCCTGTAAAAACGACTATCATTCCGATTATTGAAACAGGTATGTGCCATGTAATTATTTTCTTATACAGAAGCCATATCAATCCCAGCAGGAGTGCAACAGCAGCAACTTCACCCATCGACCCTCCCATATTGCCAAGGAACATCTGGGCCGGAGTGGGGATCTGGGTCATAAGCTGTGACAGTGGTTCCCCGTTCTTGAGTCCCTCCTTTACAATTGCAAGCGGTGTGGCACCCGTAACGGCATCGGCATAACCAGTTTTAAACCCTGCAGGTACCGGCCAGGTCGTCATCTGAACAGGGAAAGATATCAGCATGAAAACACGGCCGACCAGCGCCGGATTGAAAGGGTTGTTGCCCAGACCTCCGAAGGTCATCTTTGCTACTGCAATCGATACCAGACTTCCGATCACAATTATTAATACCGGGATGTTTGATGGCAGGTTAAATGCAAGGAGTAACCCGGTTACAATTGCTGAACCGTCATTAATGGTCATTGATTTCTTAAAGATGAACTTTACGATCAGATACTCGAACAGTATACATGAACCCACTGAAGTTGCTGTAACTATAAGGGCGCTGTATCCGAAAAAGAAGACCGATGTAAGGAATGCCGGAATGAGGGCAACAATTACACCGAACATCAGTTTTTGTGTTGTCTCTTTCCCGTGGATATGAGGTGACAGGGATACTTTGAATAGATTGCTCATTTGCAATAGTTATAATGACTTCTTATTTAACAATCTGTTTACGTGCCATTTTAATGACAGTTGATTTTCCGAGCCGGATATAATCCAGCAGAGGGCGTCTGGCAGGACATGTAAAGCTGCACGAACCGCATTCCATGCAATCGGTTATCCGTTCATCCCCCGCTCTTTCAAAATCACCTTTTTCCGACAATACCATGAGAAGATAGGGTTCCAGGTTCATCGGACATCCGAGTACACATTTTGCACATCTTATACATGGCATTATTTCAGCTCTTTCCGACTGGTCTTCGGGCATAAGCACTATCCCTGAGGTTCCTTTTACTACAGGCACATCAATGCTGCTTACAGCCTTACCCATCATCGGGCCACCTGAAATGATTTTACCTGTATTATCCGGCAATCCCCCGGCTGCTTCAATAAGATATCTTACAGGTGTTCCTGTTCTGACAAAGAAATTACCAGGATTCAGGACTGACTTCCCGGTTATTGTGACCACCCTTTCGAAAAGTGGCTTATTCTTCTGGACAGCCTCATAAACAGCAAAAGCTGTTCCCACGTTATGGACAACAGCATTTACGTCAAGGGGCAGTTTCCCTGAGGGGACTTCCCTTTTTGTTAGAGCCTTTATAAGCTGTTTCTCAGCTCCCTGTGGGTATTTCACTTTAAGCGGGTGAACTGTTATCCCGGGAAATTCCACAGCAAGTTTTGTAAGATTATCAATTGCATCCCGTTTATTGTTTTCGATCCCGATGAAAGCTTTTGTAACCTTTAAAGCTTTCATAAGTATTGTAGTTCCTGTAAGGATCTCCTTCCCTTTTTCAAGCATAAGCCGGTGGTCAGAGGTAAGGAAGGGTTCACATTCGGCGCCGTTGATAATAAGGACATCACATCTCTTACCGGCGGGAACAGTGAGCTTCACATGTGAAGGGAAGGTTGCGCCGCCAAGTCCGACTATGCCCGATTCAAGGCATTTTTTAACGATTTCCTCAGATGTTAGTGTGATTTCTGTAATGATCGTATCACTCCTGTCTATTGTATCAACCCATTCATCCCCGTTTGTGTCAATGAACACTGCTGTCTGCCTGAAACCTGTAGAATCCAGAACCAGATCTATCTTATTGACTGTACCGGATACAGATGAATGAATATTTGTTGAAACAAAACCTTTGCTCCGGGCTATAACCTGTCCGGTCTTTACTATATCTCCTTTATTCACCACCACCTCGGCCGGCGCACCAATGTGTTGCGTAACAGGGATTGTCACGGCAGGAGGTATGGCCAGGCAGCGGATCGGGATTTCGGCTGTCAGTTTATTTTCAGGCGGATGAACGCCCCCGACTGGAAATGTTTTCAAATCAGTATAGTTTATGTTTGTTAGACTTCCGGGTTGACTTCTATGGTTTCATTCTTAGCTTCAACAGCAGGTTTGGGTGGTGGGAAATTAATCTCAAGTATGCATCCGGTCGGGCACTCGGCAACACATTTCCTGCAGAATGTACATTTTGAAGCATCAATATATGCAAGGTTATTTGTTATAGTTATTGCATCAAATTTGCAAACCTTTACGCATTTCGAGCAGGCTATGCATGCAACTTTACATGCCCTCCGTGCCGGTCCACCTTTATCGCAGTTCGAACAGGCCACATATATCTTACGGTCTTTCTTTGCTTTCTTCCTGAGCTCAATCAGATTTCTCGGACATGCCTTTACACAGGCTCCGCATGATACACATTTATCATCAATTATTACCGGTAAACCTGTTTTGTCATCTAAACAGATTGCTCCGAAGGTACATGCTCTTACACAATCTCCTTTTCCCAGACAACCATAACTGCAGTCGGTTTCCCCGATATACAGGTTATGTGCAATTCTGCAATCGGGAACTCCGTCGTAAACCGAGGTACGGGGACGTTGCCCGGGAGTTCCGTTACAGCGGAGAACTGCAACCAGGGGATCTGCTGCCAGAGCTTCCTTGCCAAGTACCTTTGCTGCTTCTGCCATAACAGGAGCACCTCCGACCGGACAGTTCAAACCTTCAAAAGTCTCGGCTTTAACAAGAGCCTCTGCAAAATTACGACAACCGGCAAATCCACATCCTCCGCAATTAGCAGCCGGGAGAAGCTCCTGTACTTCATCGATCCGCGGATCTTCATAAACCTTGAACTTCTGTGCAATAAAATACAGGATAACTGCTGCAAACAATGCAAGCAGACTAAGACTTATAACCGTAATTATGATCGTGTGACCCATCAAAGTGTTTTTATTGTGAAGTTAAATGCGTTGCCGATCCTGCTACGTGAAAAATAAAGGAGCAGGTAATAAATGCCGAGCATAACCAGTGATAATAGTCCTGCAGTTCCCTCAGGTAAAGAAATTGAAAGAAGTATCACCAGGGTCAGCAAAAGGAGGATAAATGGAAGAATGTATCCAAGGAACAGGGCTTTATATCCCATGGATTTTTTCATCAGGATAGTAACATTATCACCGGGTGAAACATTGTAGCTGCCCTGTACTTCCACAATTTTTTCTTTTATACCTGACATATTGCATGATCCTGCTGCATGACAGCCTGTACATGCAGTTTCCGATGAAATTCTGACTATTACCGAATGTTTGTCAGATTTCTGCACTATACCTTCATGTTCGATATTCCCGAATCTGCCTGAACTGGTCATGATTTTACCCGGAAAATTAATCCGCAAATTTACCATAACTGAAAATATAGTCCCTGCTTTTTATCAGGATTTTGGAACTGCAAAGTTATTTATTCTGATTATAAATAATTTTTCAGCTAATATTGCTCCATGACTGTTTTTTACTGAAAAGCCGTTTTAATTCGATCCTCAGAACCAGGTTATGTTCTTTTTCAAGCAAAGGATCATCAATGACTATTTCTTCGGCAATATTCCTTACATATTCAATGATCTGGCCATCTCTGCTGAGATCTGAAATCTTAAGGTCGAAGGGGATCCCGCTTTGCATTGTTCCTTCGATATCGCCGGGACCTCTTAGCCGGAGATCGGTTTCGGCAATTTCGAAACCATCATTTGTCCTTATCATAACCTCCAGTCTGGCTGAAGCTTCCCTGGAAAGTTTGGGAGAGCTGAGAAGGATGCAATAAGACTGATCGGCTCCTCTTCCGACACGGCCGCGTAGCTGGTGAAGCTGTGATAAGCCAAATCTTTCAGCACTTTCAATTATCATAACTGTTGCATTCGGAATATCAACACCCACCTCTATAACTGTTGTAGCGATCAATATGTGAGCCTTGCCTTCCCTGAACAGCTTCATTGATTCTTCCTTAACAGCCGGGGTCATCCTGCCATGGACAACACTAATGCAATATTCCGGAGGCTGAAAAAGCCTCGATAGGGTATCCCAGCCATCCTCCAGATCTTTATAATCCATCTTTTCGGATTCCTTTATAAGTGGATAGACAATGAAGATCTGCCTGCCCTCGGCGATCTTCTGTTTAATGAAACCATAAACCTTATTTTTATCCGAATCATAAAAATGCATCGTTCTGACGGGTATTCTTCCGGGGGGGAGCTCATCGATGACTGAAACATCAAGGTCACCGTAAAGAGTCATAGCAAGAGTTCTGGGAATCGGTGTGGCAGTCATAACAAGGATGTGTGGCGGATTTATACTTTTCTTCCACAGCCTTGCTCTCTGCTCCACACCAAACCTGTGCTGTTCATCAATTATTACAAGCCCAAGATTGCTGAACTGAACACTTTCTTCAATCAGTGCATGAGTTCCGATAAGAATATTAAGCGACTTATCGAGAAGGGATTCACCTATTTCCTTTCGGAGCGATCGTGCAGATGAACCGGTAAGAAGTCTGATTTTAATGTCCAGCCCCTTCAGCATTGATGTAATAGTCTGGTAATGCTGGGTTGCAAGTATCTCTGTAGGGGCCATAATGCATGCCTGATAACCATTGTCTATTGCTATCAGCATGCTCATCAGGGCGACAAGTGTTTTACCGCTGCCTACATCACCCTGCAGAAGCCTGTTCATCTGTTTCCCGGATCCGAGATCCCTGCGGATCTCCTTCATCACTCTTTTCTGCGCTTCGGTAAGTGTAAAAGGCAGATTTTGAAAATAAAAGCTGTTGAATTTCTCTCCTACATTCTGAAAAACAAATCCTCTGAACTTACGCGATCTGTTGCTTTTATACCTTATCAGATTGAGCTGTATATAGAAGAGTTCCTCAAACTTCAGCCGGTACCTCGCCCTCTCCAGACTTTCCGGATCGGAAGGAAAATGAATTGTCAGAAGTGTCTTATGCAGGTCGGGTAGTTTGTATTTCGTGGTCAGCCAGGCAGGGAGTGTCTCGGGAAGGGTGAAGGTTATTTTCTGCATCAGACTGCTTACAAGTTTGCTAATGGTACGTGATGTGAGAAAATGATTCTTGAGCTTTTCTGTGGTACTGTACTGGGCCTGCAATGCAGATGTTATCCTTTCCTGGGCTTTCGATGAGGCTTCAATTTCCGGATGAATTATATTTACAATTCCATTGAATACTCCCGGTTTACCGAATACAATATATTCGGGACCGGTGGTATAAGTATCTGTGATCCATTTTGTTCCTTTGAACCATACCAGCTTTATGACACCGGTGTCATCCTGAAAATCAGCGACAAGTCTTTTCCCTGAGCCACGTCCTTCGACATAATATCCTTTGATCACACCTTTGATCTGGACAAAGGGAAGGTCGGGATCAAGTTCGGATATTTTGTAAAATTTTGTTCTGTCAATATATTTATATGGGAAATAATATAAAAGGTCGCGGTAAGTGTAAATACCCAGCTCAATGTTAAGAAGTTCAGCTCTTTTCGGGCCGACTCCCGTAAGATAAGTGATATTTGTTTCGAGGAAATCCTGCATGTCAGCTCAGCTATGCCACTTTGAAAAAGATTACCGAAATTAAGTATTTTTGAAGAGCTAACCTAATTCAGAAGTCACACTTATGGTTTTCAGCAGGATTCTGAAATACTTGGATTATCATTTCTTCTCCAGGCACAGAAGGGGGCATGGAATTCACAGTCCTTTTGTTTTTGACCTTGTATCAAGAGTCTTCCGGAATAAAACTGATCCGGAGGTTGTCTTAATGATTGAACGGATAAGGAAGGAACTACTTTGTGATAAAAGGACCATCAAAGTTCTGGATCTTGGTTCGGGTTCAGCCTTAATGAAAAGTGATTTGAGAAGAATTTCAGATATCGCAAAATATACATCAGTTCCTGCAAAGTATGGTGTCTTACTGGCAAATCTCGCTGCCGAATTCGGCAGGCAGGGTATAGTTGAGTTCGGTACATCCCTGGGAATAAGCACAATGTATATGGCTTCAGCTTGCAGGGAATCCCGGGTGTTCACAATGGAAGGATGTCCGGAGATTTCAACAGTTGCTTCAGATAACTTCAGAAGGACAGGATTCGGCAATATTACTTTAATGACCGGGTCTTTTGATGATCTGCTTCCGGAAGTAAAAAGTAAAGTGTCAGATCCCGGGCTGGTTTTTATCGACGGAAATCACAGAAAAGAGCCGGTTCTGCGATATTTCTCAGAGATGGTGGAAGTCTCCGGAAAGAAGACTGTTATTATCATTGATGATATACATTCTTCCGATGAAATGGAAGAAGCATGGACTTTAATCAAAGCAAATGAAAATGTGTCATTTACGATTGACCTTTACAGGATGGGACTGGTTTTTTTCAGAAAGGGGATGAGCCGCTATGATTATGTGATCAGGTATTAACAAAAATTAATGCAGAATAATTCAATAATAATGTAAATTAATCTAATTTCGCAACTTAAAAATCAAAGGTTTATGGATAAAGTAATTGAGATCCAAAATATTGTAAAAAATTACCAGGTTGGATCAGTAATAGTAAGGGCATTAAGGTCTGTTTCAGTTGACATACACCGGAATGAATATGTTGCCATAATGGGACCTTCGGGTTCGGGAAAATCCACGCTCATGAACCTTCTCGGATGTCTCGACACTCCCACAAGCGGCTCCTATATACTTAACGGGACTGATGTAAGCAAGATGGAGGATGATTTTCTTGCCGAAATAAGGAATAAGGAGATAGGATTTGTATTCCAGACATTTAACCTTCTTCCACGATATACAGCTCTTGAAAATGTCACATTACCTTTGATTTATGCCGGTGTCCAGAAAGCCGACAGGGAGAAGATGGCTATTGAAACTCTCAACCAGGTAGGTCTGGGAGACAGGATGACACATAAACCCAATGAGCTGTCAGGCGGGCAGAGGCAGCGTGTTGCAATAGCCCGGGCCCTTGTTAACAAACCATCCATTATACTTGCCGATGAACCGACAGGGAACCTCGACAGCAAAACCTCACTGGATATTATGGGCCTTCTTGATGATATCCATAAGAAAGGGAATACAGTCATAGTGGTTACACACGAGGAAGATATTGCCAGGCATGCAGCAAGAATAATAAGACTTCTTGACGGAGAGGTTGCTCAGGATGTGGCAAACGAAAAATACAGACCTGCCTGATCCTCCTTTGTACTTAATCATTTCTTTAACATACGGACCCGATGAAAATCTATACCCGTTCCGGTGATGACGGGACCACTTCACTTTCGGGAGGTAAAAGAATTCCCAAGCATCATGTAAGGGTAGAGGCCTTCGGAACAATCGATGAGTTAATTTCCTGGATCGGTTTATTGAGGGATCAGCGTGAGAATGCTGAACGTAAGGATTTCCTCCTGTACCTGCAAAATCAGCTTATGAAATGTGCTGCCGCACTTGCCTCGGAAAATGATTGCAGCGGCAACAGTAAACTTCTTCCCGATCAGGCTTGCATAAAAAAAGTTGAGAATGAGATAGATATAATGGACAAAGCTCTGAATCCTCTCAGAAATCTGATAATCCCGGGTGGAAATGTCGTTATATCTTATTGTCATATTGCAAGATGTGTATGCAGGAGAGCGGAAAGAGCTGTATTAAGATTAAATATATCAGAAGAAACGCCTCCGCTTATTAATATGTTCCTTAACAGACTCGCGGATTATCTGTTCATATTATCCCGTAAAATCAGCTTAGATCTTGATATTGAGGAGATTAAGTGGCTTATATAATGTGGGTAAAATAATAAGGTAAGCTATTGTTTATAACATAAAATAATATATATATTTGCAAATTTTATAAACAGACCCCCCGAAAAGGAAATTATGTACTGGACACTTGAATTAGCATCTAAACTTGAAGATGCTCCATGGCCGGCAACCAAGGATGAACTGATAGATTTTGCGATCAGGTCAGGTGCTCCGATGGAAGTTGTTGAAAACCTTCAGGAAATTGAGGATGAAGGCGATATTTATGAAGGAATAGAGGATATCTGGCCGGACTATCCAAGCAAGGATGACTTCTTCTTTAACGAGGACGAGTATTAAAAATCTCCATTTTATTTTTAGGTCTCAGGTGATCGTACCACATGAATCCATCAAGTTTAGGGTTCCCCTGAGGTGTTGTTGAAGGAGGATCAATGATCCCTTCGGGACTCTGGTTTTCTGTTATGACCGATATTTTCCCGTCTTCCAGATCGATCTCAATATCGGAGCTTGTTGCTTTATTGACAGCCATTATCTCATCGCCCTCACCAAGATAATACAGTGATTCTCCGTTTCCCCTGATCACTATTTTATAAAGTTCATTATCCCTGAAAAAGCCTGTCAGAGACCTGCCTTTAATCTGGTTAAATCTCATGGTATCAACCTGGTTGACAATAAATGCCGAGCTGAACAGTTCCATCCTTTCTGCCTGGCGGTTTTTTGTATAGAGAGCCATCGAATCGGATGTCATCTGGTTCTCTTCGGACCAGAGGACAGGTTCATTATAGAATCGGATGACCGAATCCTGGAATGAATAGGCGAGAGAGTCGCATTTTGCCTGCATATCATTGCTAAAGATCCTGCACTTGTAATAAGCCGACATGATCCGGAAGCTTTTCCCTGCTGTGTCTGTAACAGTAACCGACCTGATAGTATCACCATGAAGGAACAGCGAATCCTTTTCAGATATCTGGATAAATACGGCACTGTCAGTTACCAGAAACCTTTCAGGCTCCCGGAAATACCATGCATAATCACCTGCAACAACAAGATGGTAGCTGGTGTCGGTAATACTTGCATTTCCAAAGGCCTGTCCATATCCATTCTTTTCTTCATAATAAAGGGAATCTCCCCTTATGATCTGTTTTTTATTGTCGAGCATCGCATTCTTCCATATCCGGGAAATATTGTTTTCTGTATCATACCAGCCTCTTTCACAATACAGATAAATACTGTCACCCTTCATCTCTGAGGGCCCTGTAAAAAATGCCGTTTTGGTTTCAGTATTATAATCCATCGTATCTGCTGTCATGACATAATCCGGATTGACTATCTTCACACTGTCCTTGAAATTGAATATTTTTGTTGAAGCATAGTATCTGCCTTTCCTGCTCGTAAGAGTATTTTCACCGTTGATTATCCTGCCGCTGTCCGTGTATTCCGCAATTTCGGCATTTACATCGTATGATACGGAATTTGTATACAGGTGGGTTTCTTTGTCTACAAGTTCGGCATTGCCATTCAACATGGCTTTTGCGGTTCCCCCGTCATAAAAAAGGTAATCTCCGTAAATATCCAGTGTATCACCCTGTTCGATATGGATCCTGCTGTATGCTGTAACCTGGTTCTTATCGGGGTAGAAATGAGCGCTGTCGCATGACATCAGAATGTTATTATGCTCAAGGGAAACGTTTCCAAGTAACCTGTGCCAGTCCTTTCCGCTAAGCTTATCCCTGAGAATTATGTCTTCATCAGCATGTTTAAGGTATATTCTCCTTTTTCCCCGTACTTCCTGAGGCATATCCTGCTGTTGAATATTAAATGACACAAGGACAACAGCAACATAAAAAATGTGTCTGAATGAGAACTTTTTTTTCAGGGATTTGAAAAGGTTTATTTCAGCCATCCTTTGTTAAGAAAGTCGCACGATTTGAATTCGTCACTTACCTTAATATAAGTAACTTCGATTTTCTTTTTGATCCAGTCGTCGTAAGTTTTTGACCGTTTGTTCATCAGTGCAGCGTCACTGAGATTCTGATAGTCATCTTTCAGGTTAGCCCTGTGGGCCGGAAGTTCGTTATCGAGTCTCACTATCCTGAATACCTCGTTATTATTTTCATCAATTGTACGGAAGGGCTCGGATATCTCTCCGACTTTCAGGTCGCGTACCTGAACATACATCTGCGGATTGAGTTCCTCGAGGGTGAACCAGGTATCGCGTTCTGAGGGATTAGTACTGACAAACTTACCGCCATTTATACGGCTGTCTTTATGGCTCGACATTCTTCTGGCAACATCTTCAAACTTAAGGCTGTCCTTCCTTATAAGGCTGGCTAGTGAATCGAGAGTGTTCATTGCTTTCGAAGCCTGCTCCGGTTTTACCTTAGGTCGTATGAGTATGTGGCGGGTGTTGATAAGATCACCCTTCCGGTCTATCATCTGAATGATATGAAATCCGTATTTTGTCTCAATGATCCTTGAAACTGTATTTTTTGTAAGGCTGAAAGCCTCATCGGCATAAGGTTTTTCCAGTTCACCCCTGAGGGAGTAACCAAGCTCGCCTCCTCTTTTTGCAGTACCAGGATCTTCAGAATTAAGTACAGCAAGTGCGTAGAAGCTTTTCCCCGAAAGAATCTGTCCGCGTATATCAAGAAGCTTCTGTCGGGCTTCGGCTTTATTTTCTTCATTTTCAGGAGGATCAAGCTGAATTATACTTATCTGGACCTTTGCGGGTATAACAGGAAGCGAATCTTTGGGAATTGATGAAAAGAATTTCTTCAGTTCGTTAGGGGTGATTTTAATATTCTCGGCAATTGAACCCTGAACCTGATTGACAATCTCCTGATCGACAAGCGCTTTCCGGATATCCCTCCTTATTTCTATCATGCTTTTTTTGAAATATGCTTCAAGAGCCTGCTCACTTCCCGATCTGCGGATAGCATCATTTATCCTGGCATTAAGCTCATTTTCAACCATATCGTCTGTAACCTCTATACTGTCTATCCTGGCCTGGTCGAGAAACAGCTTTGAAACAAGCAACTCCCTAAGTACATTACATCGTAACTCATCTATAGGTGTTCTGTTCCCGCTGCTTCTGAGGTCCAGAACCATATTCTCGATATCCGAAAGATAAACCACTTCATTACCCACTATGGCAGCTACCGATTCCACCAATACCTGTGATTTTATCTCAGATATTCCCGAAAACAAAAAAACTGCAACAATCAGTAACAACCCTGAACCTCTTCTGATCATAAATTATTTATTAAGTATTGTAAAAATGTTTTCCTTAAGCGCATCATTGTAAATCCCGTTCTCAAGCGACTGGATGAATTCAATTCTGCGGTTATTCCAAATGATTCTTTTAATATCATCCTTTACATATTCAAAAGGTGCAGCTGACGATCTTAATTTGTAATCACGTATAGTGAGAAGGTAAATAAAGGTCGAATCTGCATTTGTCGTTTCATAAAACGTTGTTCTTCGAAGGAAATTTTCCTGATTCTGGATTTCTGATGGTAATTCAAGAGACAACTGATCCAGATCCACCCATTCTTCATTAAAATCATCAAATTTCTCTGCAAACTGATAACAGAGTGATTCCAGCTGAGGAAGACTGGCCTGGTTATTCGCTCGTGCCAGATTTCGTATCCTGCTGAGTCCGGGTGTTTCTACCGGCAGTTTAATGAACAGAGCTTTTACAATATTGGAATTGAGCATAAAATTATCCCTGTTGCTGAAATAATAAGTCTCCAGTTCAGTATCGTTTATTGTGGTGTCCATTTTTGTCAGCATCATCTGCCTCTGATACTGATAAATGACAAGGTTCATCCTGGCTTCATTGACCTGGCTGTCTATTTCCTTCATCAGTTCGGGCGTCAGATTATCTTCCGCTTTCTGAAATAACAGCTCTCTTTTTGCCCATTTATTTATATAGTTCTTTACAAGAACAGTGCTGTCATCATCAGAAGTTCCCTGTGGGATAATACCATTAAGCTGATCCATATAAAGAATAGAATTCCCTGCTTTTGCAAGCGGAATCCTTTTTGAATTGCCGTTATTACAACTTACTGTAATGCAGATCAATATTAAAAATGTAAGGATCCTATTCATTTTTCAGGCTGTTTTTAATCTCATCCAGTATCGGGCTGTCAATTTTGACAGGGTATTTTTTCTTCAACTGGTCAATCCATTGATTCTCCAGAAATACCTGGTAATCTGCCATCAGATCACCTCTTACATCTTCAAACGGAAGCGGAGATGGTTCAATAATTCTATTAATGACCAGAACTGAAGGGTAATTATTAATTCTTGTCCTTATGATACCTTCCTGCCATTTAATCTTATCCAGTTCAGGATCCTGTCCTTCAAGCCATGTGCCTTCATTTATAACAAGAAGTGAATCACCGGAGGTATTGAATTTGTCCTTCATCAGTTTTTCCGTATCCTGTTTCCTTGAATATTTCCTGAGAGCAGAATAGAGCTTCTTTTCTGAATTTACATCCTTCAGTGTATAGATAACGGCTTCCATGGCCCTTTTACCGGGGTAGTTGATCTTGTTTTCTTCATAAAACTGCAGCAGGCCCGTGGAGTCTTCCTGAACCCTGTTCCATATTTTTCTTTCAGAAATATCAAATAGCAGAATGCCATCGTGAAACTCGTTCACCAGGTACCTGAAATCGGGGTATTTAGTTTCAAGTATTGAATCTTCGTATTTGATGATCTGATCTGATAAAATAGTCTCCAGTGATTCTCTGATGAAATGAACCGGATCGGAAGTAATTATCCTCGATCCTCTGTTTTCAATATACGATGCAAAATCGCTGTTTAAAAGACCCTGACCGGCAAAAGTGTACAGGTTGCCGGGGGGCATGCCCTTTCTTACATATTTCTTTAAGCCCTTAATGATAAGTGTATCGGTATTCCTGATGAACCAGTTATATGCCGGAGTACTGATTTCATAATTATACTCCTTTTTAAGTTTATCGATAAAAGTCTTTTTGCTTAAAGAATTAAGATAAGACTGGTTTATTTTGCTTTCGAGGAAGGATCTCATTTCTTCATAAGATCCATGAGGTTTTTTATCGAGGAGTTTAATTATGTGCCATCCGTATGGCGATCTTACAGGTAAGGTAAAGCTTCCCGTGTCGCTGATTGAAAATGCAGCTTCGGCAAAATCACTAATAATCTCTCCGGCCCCGAACCAGTTCAGTTTACCTCCTCTTACAGCCGATTCCTTATCATCAGAATATTGTTTTGCCAGGGAACTAAATGGTGCCCCGTCCTGCAACTGCTTATAAAGCTCATTTATCGATGTTTCAGCAGCTTTTGTTTCCTCTTCACCTGCTCCAGGGGGAGATAACTTCATTATATGAGCCACAAGCACCTTTCCCCTGGATGGTCTTTTGTCGGCTACTTTAATAATATGATATCCGTAGGGGCTTCTCACAGGATCTGACACTGCACCTTTCTTCAGGGAATAAGCTGCATCTTCGAAAGGGCTGATCATCTGGAAAACCGTAAAGAAACCAAGATTTCCGCCGTTAATTCTTACTGAGGGATCATCCGACGTACTCCGGGCTACCTGTTCAAAAGGTTCGCCGTTAATTATTCTTTCCCTGATGCCGGCCGCTTTCTGCCAGGCCAGCAATGTATCCTCGGGTTTGGATCCTTCCGGGCAGTTTACGAGTATATGCCAACCGTTGATCTCCTCCAGAGATCTCTGATAAGTTTTCTGCAGAAGTTTCTCCTTTGCGTCAGGATCAGTAAGATAATTCTGGGCAAGCTGATTTCTGTAGCCTTTAAGTTCATTCCGGAAAGCCCTGGTTGTATCGATACCTTCACTTACTGCATCGGCAACCTTAAGCTTGAAATTGATATACTGCCCGAGATATTCATCCACATCAGCTATTTTCCCCGGCTCAGAACTCTTATTTAACATTCTGATGAACTCACCTGCAGTTACATCTTTACCTGCAACATTCATCAGTATCTTATCATTAAGTTCCTGTGCATTACATAATGCCGGAAAGCTTAATGATAACACCGTAATCAGTAGGGATGATCCGATTTTCATCAGGATTGAATAAGTCTGTTTATTCAAAGAGTTTTCTGCTGTAGTTGGGTGACTCCCTTGTTATTGAAACATCATGGGGATGGCTTTCAATAATTCCGGAGCTGGTTATACGTACAAATCTGGCTTCCTTCTTGAGAGTGCTTATATTCTTTGCTCCCACATAACCCATTCCGGCTCTGAGTCCTCCCATCATCTGATAAATGACTTCCGATAGAAGTCCTTTATAGGGAACTCTTGCTGCGATCCCTTCCGGTACCAGCTTCTGAATATCATCTTCCATATCCTGGAAATAACGGTCTTTCGAACCCTGCTGCATGGCTTCAATTGATCCCATTCCCCTGTATGATTTGAATTTCCTGCCGTTATAGATTATAGTCTCGCCCGGAGATTCCTCAACACCTGCAAAAAGTGAGCCTGCCATAATTGAATCGGCACCTGCAGCCAGAGCTTTGATTATATCACCAGAATACCGTATTCCTCCGTCGGCTATCACCGGTACGCCGTAACCATCAATGGCCCTGGCTACATTATAAATTGCAGACAGCTGTGGAACACCTACACCTGCGATAACTCTTGTTGTACATATTGAACCGGGACCAATTCCAACTTTTACAGCATCAGCGCCTTCATCCACAAGTTTCTTTGCCGCTTCTCCGGTACCTATGTTTCCAACGATCACGTCAATTTTCGGGTATTTCTTTTTTATCTCCTTTAGCACCCTGATCACATTTCTCGAGTGTGCATGGGCGGTATCAATAACAAGAGCATCAGCATTTGCATTAATGAGAGCTTCAACCCTTTCGGGTGTATCGGATGCGATGCCTACAGCGGCAGCTACCCTTAACCTCCCTTTATCATCCTTGCAGGAATTTGGGCGGTCTTTTATCTTGGTTATATCCTTATATGTAATGAGTCCTTTAAGCTTGCCGTTCTCATCAACCATCGGTAACTTTTCGATCTTGTGCTTCTGAAGGATCCTGGCAGCCGCCTCCAGGTTGGTCTGATGATCAGTGGTTATCAGATTTGTTGTCATCACATCCGTGATCTTCCGTTTCCTGTTATTCTCAAATCGCAGATCCCTGCTTGTTACTATTCCCTTTAGAACACCATTGCTGTCAATAACCGGTATACCTCCGATCTTATATTCATTCATCAGGTTCATTGCATCGGCTACTGTGGCATCCAGACCTATTGTTATCGGATCGAAGATCATTACATTTTCTGCTCTTTTTACCTTTTTTACCTGGGAAGCATGTTTCTCAATGCTCATATTCTTATGAATGACTCCTATACCTCCCTCCCTGGCAATGGCAATAGCCAGGTCATCCTCAGTCACAGTATCCATTGCGGCGGAAATGACCGGAGTATTTATCCGGATATTCCTTGTGAACATTGAACTCAGATCGACCTCCCGCGGAAGTACTTCTGAGTATGAAGGAAGGAGCAGAACATCATCAAATGTCAGACCTTCGAACAGGATTTTTTCATTTAAAAAGGACATCGGACAGGTTGTTTTGTTTTGCTGCGCAAATTACTAAAAATTAATCACCCGGAAAACAATCATTATTCCATGCAGCCGTAAAAAATTGGATAACAGTTGCTATTTTTGTATGGGTACACCTTTTCTCCGATAAAACCAGTTGATGAATATTGAACCATACAGACAGGTATTGACCAGATACTGGGGTTTTACAACCTTTAAACCGCTTCAGGAGGAGATCATCCTTTCTGTGGCTGAAGGGAAGGATACTCTTGCCCTCATGCCGACAGGAGGAGGAAAGTCGGTCACATACCAGGTACCTGCAATTGTGAAGGAGGGGATATGCATTGTTGTTACTCCCCTGATAGCATTGATGAAAGATCAGGTTAACAGACTTAATAGTCTGGAAATTAAATCAATGGCGATACATTCCGGCATGTCGGGCGAAGAAATTGACATTGCACTCGATAATTGTATCTACGGCGACTACAAATTCCTTTATATCTCACCGGAAAGAATTTCAACCCGGTTGTTCCAGACCCGGCTTCCCAGATTCAATCTGAATCTTGTAGCAGTTGATGAAGCTCATTGCATTTCCCAATGGGGTTACGATTTCAGACCTTCTTACCTGAAGATATCATCGATGCGGGAGCTTATTCCCCCGGAGGTACCCTTCCTTGCTCTCACCGCTTCTGCTACGCCAGCGGTAACAGAGGATATAATGAAAAAGCTTGAGTTCAGGGAAAAGAATGTTCTGAGGACAAGCTTTGAAAGGAAAAACATTTCATATCTGGTGCGCCAGGTTGAAGATAAGGGTACATGGCTTATTGATAACGTGTTGAAAGCCAGGGGCAGCGGAATTGTTTATGTCAGGAGCAGAAAACGTTGCAGGGAAATTGCCGAACTTCTTGTTTCAAAAGGTATCAGCGCTGATTTTTACCATGCAGGTCTTCCTCAGGAAATGCGCGACAGGAAACAGGTTGCCTGGACCACAGGATCCACAAGGGTTATCGTTTCAACAAATGCCTTCGGAATGGGAATTGACAAGGCTGACGTCCGCTTTGTAATTCACTGGGAAATGCCGGATTCAATCGAGGAATATTTCCAGGAAAGCGGCAGGGCCGGAAGGGACGGGAAACCGGCATCTGCAGTCTTAATGTATTCTTCTACAGACAGGAAACATCTTGAAGATTCCTTAAGGAGAAAATTCCCGCCTGTTGAAAAGATAAAGGATACTTATGAAGCTTTGTGCAACTTCCTCAGGGTACCGGAAGGATCTGGAAAAGATAATGTTTTTGATTTTAACATGCAGGATTTTGTTTCTAAATACCGTCTGCCGGTCATTGAAACATTTAACAGCCTGAATTTCCTGCAAAGAGAAGGCTATATAGAATTTACCGAAGAGATAAATAATCCCTCGAGGGTACACTTTGTTGTCGGAAGAGATGACCTTTACAAGTTCCAGGTGGCAAATGAAGCTTTTGATGGATTTATTAAACTGCTGCTGAGATCATATACCGGGATGTTCTCGGAATTTGTCGCAATAAATGAGGAGGCTCTGTCAAAAAAATCAGGATTACCCAGAGATACAATATATAAATTTCTCGTAAAGCTGTCGGGACTGAATATTGTCCGTTATATTCCCGGTAAGAAGACAGCCCTTGTAATATTTACCGAAGAGAGGCTTGAAAGGAAGGCATTAATGATATCCCCCGACAACTATATAGCTGTAAAGGACAAGCATATTTTCAGGGTGAATAAAATGATCGAATATGCTGATTCCAATACAAGATGCAGATCTGTGATTCTTCTTGATTACTTCGGTGAAGAGCCTGACAGGTGTGGTATCTGCGATGTATGCCGCGACAGGAATGAGCTCGATCTTAGTAAATATGAGTTTGATATAATACTCGACGAGATAAAGGAATTACTTAGCGGCCATAAATTTGATGCGCGGGAACTTGTAAGCAAAATCAGTCTGCCCGAAGAAAAGGTCATAAAAGTTATCAGATGGCTCCTCGATCACAGGAAGATCATCCGCGATGATAATAATCTCCTCTCATGGAGGGAACCGGATCTGTTTACGCGGTAAGTTCCGGCTACCGGCTACCGGCATGCGGCTACCGGCATGCGGCTACCGGCTTCCGGAATCCGGCGACAGTTATCCGACTACCTGACGCCGCACGCCGCATGCCGGACGCCGTATGCCGGACGCCGGACGCCGCACGCCGGATGCCTATAGTTCTGTCAGCTCAATATTTTTCCAGCTGACTTTAATTCCTCCGCCGCTGTGAATCTGAAGCATTATCCTTCCTTTTCCCTGGCCGATCTTCTGATCTTTCAGTTCTGTCATCTGCTGGCCATTGAGCCAGGTGGTGACGACATCTGCCTGAACTTTGATCCGCATGTTGTTCCATTCTCCCATTTTGAGGATATTCTCCTTTTCATCGGGAATTTCTGCGATCCAGCCGCGGCCATAGGATTCATAAATACCTCCTGTATTGTTTCCGGGAGGTGCCACTTCGACCTGCCATCCCGATATGGCGACACCCGTTTTGATATAGGAGCGGATAAATATTCCGCTGTTTCCGTTGGCAGCCTGTTTAAAATCTACTGTCAGCTCATAATTATCATAATACTTTCTTGTTCCAAGGTATCCGTATTCCTTGTCGGGACCGCTTTCACAGAATAATTCGCCGTCTTTGACATACCATAGTTCTGTACCATAAACTTCCCATCCCGTAAGATCTTTTCCGTTAAAGAGGATTTCTTTCTGAGGTTTCCCGGGAAGTTCTTTGATCTTCATATTTTTAAACCAGGTCCGGCTTCCATGATCCTGAAGTGCGATCACTCCGCTACGGGCTAGTCCGTATTCCGGGGCAAAATCCCATTTCCCGGCTTCTTTACGTGCGAACCAGTCATCTGTCCATGCTTCGAACTCCAGAAGTTTCTGATCATTGAGCCAGTATTCCACATGACCATTGTCGAAAACTATCTTTGATCTGTTCCAGTCGCCAACTTTTGCGAGCTGCTTTTTGCTGTTATCGGGAAGATACATTGCATAATCTGCTCCGGCTTTCTGCCATTCCTCGAGCTTGTCAGGAAACCCGACATCATCAATCAGCTGATATTCGGGACCTGTAACATACGGAACCTTATATTCCGGACGTTCAACAACATGGTAAAGCAGTCCGCTGTTTCCTCCTTCAGCTATTTTCCAGTCGAAGGTGAGAATGAAATTGCCATACTCTTTCCCGCTTACAATATATCCTGTACTGTCGCTTCCGGTTCCCAGAGCTGTAAGTGTTCCTTTTTCAACTTTCCAGGGAGCTGTAACAACCCCGGATTCACCTTTAAAATCACGCCACCCGTCGAGTGTTTTACCATCGAATAATAATGTCCAACCATCAGCGATCTCCGCTTCAGTAAGTTTGTTATCAGCAGGTTTGCAGCCTGAAATCAATAATCCTGATATCAGGATCATCAGCCATAAATAGTTTTTCTTTTTCATATTTCGAGTTTTTATTAGTTACAGTATCTTACTCAATATTATTGATATGGCACGGTTTACGGCGACCGGCGACCGGCTTCCGGTTTAAATCCGGATCGGGTGATAAAAGTAATATGAAATATTTTCACGGAATAAAATTGTTCAGAAATTTTAAGAACGTACATATGCTTTAACAGTCACATACATATTATTGTTTTCGGTCCCGGCAGGACTAACTACATATTTCCCGACAGAGGCAGGGATTATAACTGTTTCTGCATAATGAATTTCAACAGGTTCAAAAACATTGTCGGGGCTGTCAATAGTTATCTTATCGCCTCCGGCCAGACAAATAACATTTACTGTTCCGTTAGTATCATGTTCCACCTTTTTAGAGAACCTGTGACGGCGGGTTTCAATGAATTCCTTTTCATGGAGGCCTGTTCTTTCTTCCAGCCAGCCATCTCCTTCCCCGATTATTTCAATCCGGTTTACCAGATTCTTTTCAGTCCATGTGGCTGTACGATCCCACTGTATAACATTTCTTCCATGTTCTATGTTGATAGGTCTGGGTTTTCCATCCAGGCCCATCCTGCCCCAGTCCCAGAGCTTAAATGTGAAAATATATGGAGTCGCACTGATCTCAAGCACCATGCAGTTTTTTCCCGAACAATGGACAGTGCCTGCAGGGATGAGCATATGATCATGCTTCTTTACCGGCCATGTCTGTACATATCTTTCAGCATCAAATGGCGGACCTCCTGCCTGAGCTGTTTTCAGCCCGGCAATCATTGCATCCGGGTCAATATCTTCACGAAGCCCAAGGTAAACCTTTGCATCCTCACCCGCGTCCACAAGGTAATAGCTTTCATCCTGTGTATAATCCATCCCGAAGTTCTTGCGGATATATTCAATCAGGGGATGTACCTGCAGACTGAGGTTTCCTCCTTCCATAGTATCGAGAAAATCGAAGCGGATTGGAAATTCATCACCGAAACGACTGTAAACATCCTCTCCAAGGAGTTCCAGGGGATGTCTGAACACAAGATCAATTGACGGAATCTCAACCAGATCTGAACCAAACTTCAGCAGGAGGCTGTTTTCTTCAGGTACACAGTTGAAGCACCATGCATAGTTGGGTGATGATTTATCGAGACCGCATACTTCTTTCATCCACTGACCACCCCAGGGTCCCTGATCGAAGTAGGGAACTACACTGAAAGGTCCCCGGACAGCCTGCCGTAAACCCTCCATAACAGCCTTACCTTCAATGAGTTTAGGTTCTCCATCTATATTTGTGTCGAGAAGAAAATTCCACTTATCAAAAAGCTGTCTCTTCAGCCTGTCGCAAATCCTCCAGTCGACAAAAAATCCCTGCTTGTATAATAATCCCCAGTCTTCACAATCATGGTTCGTCAATCCTATATTATCCACAAGTTGCTTACGCATCCGGAGCTGGATTTCCCAGCGGGCCATATCCGCATAAACAAGCAGATCATATTCCTGTATTATAAGGGAAGCTCCATATCCGTAAATAATAATTACTCCTTCCGGAATTTCATTCAGGTCTTTCCTTACGGCTTCCACCTTTTCCGGATCAAAATAATCATTCATTGTAAGCCTGGTCATAAAGCCGAAAAGAGGATCATCCGTAACATCCGGATAAACAAGGCGGGTGATCTCATCTTTTGAAAGCATTAATTCAGCAGTATTTATAAACCGGTCATATTTTATCCCTGACCGGATATTTTCCATAACTTCCTCATGGATAACGCCCTGGTAAGTCTCTATAACAATCAGCTTTTTATCTCCCGGCAAAAAATCAATTTCCCGCTTCAATTTTTCACAAACCGGCTTCCATCCCTTCGTTGCCCTGAAGGTACTGTTCCTTACCTCTATAAATGGTTTCAGGTTAAAATGTGATGGTTTGTTTAAATATTTCATTATCACCTATAAAAATGGCTTATTTCTTATCAGGTTTTACGGGTGTCAGGATTAGTTTTACCGGCCCCAGCAGGCCTGAAGCAGGATTCCCCTTATACCGTGATGGAATAGTCTGATAATGATTTGACAGAGTATTGTAAACCAGAATTTCAATAGTATTCTCACCTCTCTTCACATAATCTGTAATATCAGTTTTCCATGGGGGAGCAACTCTTACTCCGGCCTCCTTACCATTTACTATTATCCCGGCAGTACCGGCAACCCCGCCCAGGTCGGCTATTACTCCTGATTTAGCCTGGGCAGAGGTCAGGTTTATTTTTGTTTTATATCGTACTCCGCCGGAATAATTATTTAGGATCCCCATTTCTGACCAGTCGCCTGTTTTCATCAAACCACTGGCATCAGTTTCAACAGTTACAGGCTCCGGTATGAGAGCTCCACCTGATATTCCGGGGCCAGGCGGAGTGATCCGTATTGCAACAATTGCAGCTCTTTGCGGTGCTTTTTCTGATTCAAACCTTCCATCTGCCTGCTTTTTCATTGGAACACCATCGATCCAGGCTTCGGCTACTCCGGGTGTTCTGACAGTTATAGCCGATGTTCCGGGGGCAGTAAGGAACCTGAACCATTCTGCTGTTGTTTGTCCTGCGGTGATATCGAAGGGAATAATGCCCTTATCACCTGACCAGCGCATAGATAATATATTCCTTTCAGACGGTTCGGAAATATCATGTTGTCTGACTACAAGATGGCCACGGCCTGCACTGTCATATCTGACAAGTACCGGATTGGATCCGGCTTTAAGACTTATACCGTTATCAGGGGACTGAACAGGTTCTCCATTCACATAGATTATTGCAGGGGTAAGAATGGGAGAGGTATGACTTTTATCTCCGGGAGGCTGATCGCTGAATAGAATGTCTGCTTTTAAGTTGCCGGAAGCCCTGACAGAACTCCAGAGATAGTACCGTCCACCGGGAATTTCGTCAACATAACGGATTTCGTTCATGGCCTGTTCAGGTTTTCCAAGGCATAGGAAATCATCGCTAATCTTGCGTTTAAGTCCGTGATAGCCCTGATGGCCCGGGTCACCTTCTTTACCCAGTCTCCATGAAATATCATAGGGCTGCCACATAAATCTTCTTCCATATACATATTCCGGGACAGAAGGATCAATACTTGTCAAAGCGGCAAGCCTTTTTTCAAAGTAATAAATACCAACATTTTCCGGGATTGGTCCCAGAACATAAAACTGTGTTCCGAAGCCATGAAGCTTTTCCTCCCATCCGGAATCATCAGTTCCGGGAAGCATAGCTGAATTTGCAAGGTCTGCTGTTTCACGTGCCCATCTGAATCGCCTCGCTTCAACTCCTATTTTTTCATTATTGTCGACAGGCAGCCGGAAATCACCCCATTTATTATCCATGGTGGGAATAAAGCTGACATTCCACTCAAGGGGAAGATACAGTTCCTTAACCGGACTAATATTTTCTTCGGGAGGATTCTTATGCTTTTTCCCCGGGGTGAATACTACAATATTGGCTTCATATTGTTCAAGAGGAAGTTCCAGGAGAGTACCTGACAGAGTTTCTCCCACCACCCTGAGGGGTTTAGTATTACCGGTCCAGGGATCCCATAACTCAGCAGCACCTTTACACCGGAATTCGGCAACAGATCCCGGTAAGGCATCCATGACCATATAAATATCCCGGGATCCTGCCTTACGGTGAAAATATCGTACTGTCTGGTCCTTTCCTGATACATCCTGTACAAATGCTTCTTTTATAGCACTGACCGCTTCATCAGCTGTACTGAATCTGCAATTCTGCTTAAACGCGGTTTCATTTATCAGCATCAGCTCACCATCGAACTTTCCTGCCCGGTCGGAAGCTGAGGGAATTGTCCCGACAGAACAGACCTTCCCGCCTGCTTCTGAAAAAGCCGCTGCTTTTTCTATGCTCTGCCAGCGTACGGCCTTCATACCGGCGAATACCAATGCCTTGTATGAAGCCCCCGCTTCCTTTACCTTAAGACATCCGTTTTCAATAACTGCTCTGGAAAGGGACTCATTATCAATAAATTCAAAATTTATCCCCGAAGCCATCAGCTTTCTTCCCAGGTCAAATGTTATATTCCTGGCAGAATCTCCATCCAGATCGGCTTCATAAGGAGCTACCGGGTAAACTATAGCGACATCGCATACTGTATGTCCCTGGCTCATCAGGTAAGAAAGGCGGTTGAAATAGTCCAGGAATGAATCCATATGATTCCAGTATGGCATTCTGAAGTGATAACACGGAGGCGCCCATTCCCAGAAGGAACCGTATGTGGAATAATACAGACCATGAAGGTTCAGAAGCGTGCAGCCATAAAGGAAATTTTCGCGTGTTGCAAACATCAGTTGTTCAGGTGTTGCTCCCCAGCCCAGACTGTGATATCCTTCGAGCCATACTCTGGGGCGCTGATATAAATTGGCTATCGAAGAGGAGACCCTTCCCTTTATCATATCAGCTTTACCTCCGGGAGTATCATGGCCCGGAGCACTGTACCATCTTGTCGCCCGGAAATAATCGCCGAACTCTGACGGATCGAGGCCCCGCCCGCCGGAATCACAGCCATATATCATCCCTCTTTCTTCATGCCACTCATAAATAGGTTTAAAATATCGCTCTTCAATAAGTGCCATCCGGACATCAGCATAATCCATCCTGACCTTTGGGGTTAAATTCCCCATATCAACCCACATTGCCGGTAAAACTTCAAAAAGATCATATCCCTTGCGTTTCCTGAATTCCTCAGCGAAATCGGGGTTCCATGCATACTTGCCGACTACAATGTGTAATTCATCATTGAAGAAATAATTCAGACCCTTTGAAGATTTCCCCGGAGCCCTGTTCTCAAACGGCTGGAAAAAACCGTTAATGACTGTATCTCCCGATCCTGCCATAAGCGGATTTAAGGATCCTTCTTTCCTTACCGCCCTGTATGTCCAGATTTCCCACTTCCCGTCCTGCGCTTTCCATGTAAGAATGCCATTTTTTATCAGAGGAGTAAGATCAATACCCCCTTTCAGCGGAGTACCCTCTTCTGATCTGTAAGCCCGGGCAGCAAAAGCATCTTCCGGCATTATTATTTCAATCTCCTCTCCCGTAGATGCAGTGACAATTTCACCTCTCTGTATTTCATAAGCATTAAGGTAGGGCTTGCTGTAGAATAATTTGTAAAATAAATTCGGAGCGCCTCTGGGCCAGTCGATTGTATATGTACTCAGACCTATCCCCATGTCGAGCTTTGCACACTCTTTTGAAACCTCCGAATAAATCTTCCACCACTCTTCCGAAAATATCCCAGGCTTGTCCTGATCGGTCATCCAGCCCGGTGTGTCGAGATGAGAATAATTAACCTGTACACCGCTTATTCCTTTGCTGTGCAATTCCTGCAGTTGTTCTTTCAGCCTGTCACTGTTAAGAGTATCTCCCGACCACCACCAGAAAGGAACCTCACCATAGCCGGGAGGCGGATCCTTGAAACCCGGAAGGACATCAAGTTTGCTGCTTCGTACAGGCCAGCCCGGCGCTTTTTCATTTTTACCACATGAGTTGCAGCAGATCAGGATTATAATTATAAGGTTTAGTGCTCTTGACGTCATGAAGCAGATTAAATATTTCAGTATTTACAATTATAGCTAATGTTTCAATTATCTGATTGAAGTGGTAACTTTAATAACAATTGCTTCCTTTTTTGCCAGGGGTGACCGTAAACCAGCCGGAATAGATACCATTAATATATCATCAAATTTCTGATAATTCAGGTTTTGTTTTGATTCGATAAGGCTTACTTTCAATTTCCCCGGAAGCTTTGTCCTTACCATGACATGAGCGGGAAGCTGTTTTTCATCTTTGGCGGGCATATAAATTGCATATATCGTATTGTCGCCTTTTGCCGTATACGCTACTTTTCCGTCGGAATATGGCTCAACCGGAGTGGTTTCAAATATTGCCTCACCGTTTGCTTCGAGCCATTTGCCCATATTTGAAAGGTTTTCGATAACGGCAGGTTCATATTCCCCCTTGCCGTTGGGGCCTATCCCAAGAAGAAGATTGCCTCCTTTTGCAATAATATTCACAAGTAATTGAACGCACTCTTTCGATGATTTATACCTGTCGTTCTTCACCCAGCCCCATGCATTTCCCATAGTGATGCAGCTTTCCCATGGAACCGGAAGCGCTTTCGCCGGGATGTTCTGCTCGGGAGTGAGATAATTCTCATATTCACCCTGTACCCAGCGGTCAACAACGAGCATCCCGGGCTGTTTTGCACGTGCCCTTTCTGCAATAAGCTTCATATTTATATCCATATCATGAGGATATTTGCAAAATTCTGCAACCTTTTCCGTAATGGCTGATTTAGGCAGCACCCAGCATCCGTCGAGCCAGAGAATATCCACTTTCCCGTATTCAGTGGTTATTTCATTGATCTGGTTCTGCGTGTATTCAACGAATTTCTGCCATCTGTCGGGATATTTTGTTATGTCATAGGAAGGATTCCTGTCCTTCGGAGGATAGTATGGCCACCAGAAATATGGTGTTGTCCAGTCCGGCTTTGAAAAATATACCCCGACTGAAATACCGGTTTTACGGGTTGCATCCAGAACTTCCTTCAGGACATTCGATTTCGGATTTGATGAGAAAGGACAGCCCTTATCAGTCACCTTAAAATCAGTGTATTTAGTATCAAACAAACAAAATCCGTCGTGATGCTTTGAAGAATAGATCATATATTTTGCACCTGAACTTTTAAATATCCCGGCCCATTTCTCAGGATCGAAATTTACAGGATTGAATCTCGATTTTGTGTTACGGTAATTTGTGGCGTATTCATAATAGTTATCCACCGGTCTGCTTACCCATTCTTCGGGGCACAGGCCCCAGGATTCAACTGTCCCCAACTCGGAATAGAGTCCCATGTGAATGAGGAGTCCGAATTTATATCCCTGCCATTTCTTAAGATTTTCAAGAACAGCAGGATCATTCGGCCAGACATATGTTTCCGGGCCGGTTTGTGAATTAAGACTTCCCGTTTTAAGGAACAGGCACAACAGTATAATTATCAGTGTTTTATTTTCCATGGATGATCGGATTTTAGATGTTTTTCTGCATTTTTTATTCCTGATCAATTTACTGCAATATGGTGGATTCTGCAAACTGTTCCTTTGCTTGCAGGATTTTTATCAGCTGACATTCGAAAGATCACTTTATGTTTTCCTTCCTTAAGCTCATCTTCAAGCATAATCAGCCAGGGAAGATGCAGTCCTTTGCTCCATTGGGTGAACTGATCGGTTTGCACGAAATCCGAACCGTCGATGCTGAATTCAATGATCCCTGCATCCGGACCGGATGTAACGAACAATCCAATGGCTTTACCTTTAAATCTAAGTTTAAGCGTAGCACCGGGTTGTGAAGTTTCCAGCACATCGACATTTACGAATCCTTCCCTGGTTCCTGCTTTATCGGAAGGTTTCCAGTTTCTGGTAATTCTCCAGTCCTTTTCAGGTTTTGCTTTTTCAATCGATGTAAACCGGCCATTGATATATGAATAAGGGTCAAGAGCTTTTACTGGTAACTGTTTTTTTGTCATAGTATTGCCGGCCGGATCTTTCCACGAAGTTTCGAACAGATGTTTTATGGTCCTGAAATAGAGTTCCTGTCCGAACAGAGATGGATGCAGATCTTTGAAATCATCCCGCCATGAAAACTCACCATTGAGTATCCTGTCATTGACTTCCTTTGCCAGATTGATAGAATTAAGGGAATAGTATTCCGCAACTTTTTCATGTTGCTGTATTACCTCAGGAACTATGCCATTATTATAATCGGCCATTTTATCCTTATCGGCAAAATGAAGAATTATTATATCTATGAACGGATTTGACCGGAGCGCCTGATTAACTATCCCTTCCATTCCCCTTAGCTGCTGTTCCGGTTTAATACCATTGGTTGCGTCATTAACAGCGGCTTCTTCGAATAACAGATCAATTTTGCCTTTTGAAAGGACATCCCTGGAAAACCTCATTGCCCCGGGAGTTGACCCCAGAGAAGGAATGCCTGCATTAATAAATTCAAACTCAGTTTCCGGGAACCTTTTTTTCAGGTAATCGGATACCATTACACGCCATCCGGGATTAAAAGTGATTGATCCTCCCAAAAAAGCCACACGGCCCTTTTTCTCCTTTTCAAACTTAATCCTGCAATTGTTCAGATCAGCCCTGAAGTTAACTGACATTAGCGACTCAACCGGAACCAGTTCATCGAGGATGGCGGGTGAAGTATTTGATAGTATGAATCTTACAATAGGGGATGGGTCTTTCAGGCTGTGAGGATGATGGCCAATACCTTCCTTTATGATTATTTTTATATTTCCGCCCGCTTCCCTGAAGTTCTTTTCCAGGGCATAAGTATTTTCATCAACCGGAACCACTTCATCTGTTGCACCACATACATGCAAAACAGGGACTCCGGCTTTAGCCAGGTTTATGCAATTGTAAACAGGCATCCCCTTGAAATCATTGACAGTCTCTTCAGTTAAATTGTAAGCAACAAGAAATGCTTCCCATTCTTCCTTTGAGCCTGTTCCTTTTCCCTTTCCACCCGGCCAGCTCCCGATATCGCAGACAGGAGCATCAGCATAAATACAGGCAACTTTTTCAGGATTTGCCGATCCCCAGTTATAAATATAAAGACCACCCCGGCTCATCCCTTCAAGGACTGCCTTAGTATTGAGGTGATATTCTTTTAAAAGGAAGTCATAGAAGCGGTTCCAGAGATTTACAGCTTCGGAATTACCGCGATACTCAGCTGCATCGATATAAACAACATGGAAACCCTTCTTCAGAAGCGCAACTTCGGTCTGCGGCTCATGTCCCCAGAACCTGGCCCTCCATATCCAGTGACGAGTAGGTTCAGCCTTTTCAGGAAAGACAATTTTTGCGTCATGTCCTTCGAATTTAAAATCATGGCACCTGAAGCCATAATAATCACTTTCCTGGGCACTAATCCCGGCAGATACAAAAAGAATCGAAATAATGACACTGATCCTTAATATATTACTCCAGCTCAGAGTCAGCATATTTTCTACTGCTTTATTCATTTACTTTTCTCAAATTCAATTCTGAGTGTATTAGCTATTGGTGATACCGGATCTGAAGGAAGAGATATATTAATTCCATCGGTTACCTGCCTCCCTTGAATATTCCCGTCAGCTTCCGGATCAATATTAATAAGAAGATTCCCATGTCGGATCATAGACCTTTCTTTTTTGTTCTTTACAACCAGCCAGAACTGAAACTGCAATGAAAAGTATCATCAATGGTCTTGCCATTGTGATTTGATTTTGGCGATTCATTTGTTTTCTGCTTTTGGAAATATTTAAAAATATTATAGCGTACAACTCGCATAAATATAATTTATTTTTGCTTTGAACAGCGTCAGTTTTTATACCTGTCAAGAACAATTTCAACTATGTCCGTTATAAGAAGATCATTTCTCATAATTGACATCTTGTTAATTTTAACCTGATAAAAACAACCGGAATGAAAAAAAAGATATTATTAGCAGTGTTAATCTGCATTTATACAGATTCCGTCTGTTGTCAGACTTTTACAAAGGATAATTTCCGTAATCCTCCTATGAGTTACTGGCCCAGACCTCTCTGGTTCTGGAACAATACGACCGTAACTGCTGAAGGTATCACTGATCAGATGGTTGCTCTGAGGGACAGGTGCGGTTATGGTGGTTTCGGGGTCATTCCTTTCGGAAAGAATTTCAGTCCTGAATATCTGTCTGAGGATTACCTGAAACTATACGGGATAATGCTGGAAAAAGCCAGGGAACTGAATATGTCTATGTGTTTGTATGATGAATATGGATTCCCCAGCGGATCAGTCGGGGCTTTCTCAAACGGTGATAATAAGCCCCGTTTTCAGCTTAAATATCCTGAACTGACAATGCAAAGGCTTGATAAGACAGAAGAAGATATAGCCGGACCAATCAGGTATGAAAAAGAGGTCCCTGCCGGTAAATTCATGGGAGCTGTAGCTATGGAATTACCCGGGATGAAAAGAATTGACCTGACTTCTTTCGTACAGGACAGGAGATTAAAATGGGATGTACCTGAGGGAAAATGGAAAATCATGATTTTCACTTGTGTTATTGACGGGTACCCGCTGGCTGATTACCTGAATCCGGACGCGGCAGAGAAATTCACGAAAATGGTTCATGATGTTTACTTCGAACACTTCAGAGAGTATTTCGGGAACGTGATATGGGGAACATTCTATGATGAACCTTCAATGTTTTATGCAAAGTTCAGGGTGTGGACGCCTTTGTTCAATGAAAAATTCATCGCAAAGTACGGTTTTGATCCTGTTATATTATATCCGGCACTCTGGTATGATATAGGATCTGAAACACGATCTGCCCGGAGTTATCTTTTCGGTTTCAGGGCTGAATTATTTTCTCTCGGTTTTACAAAGGTGGTAAACGACTGGTCGGTGAGCCATAATATTTCAGCTACCGGGCATACTGCCCCTGAAGAGGCGCTGGTACCAGCCAATGGATCCGGAGATCTGATGCATGGATTTAAATACCTTGAGATTCCCGGAATAGACAAAATTGGTGGGCAGCGGCCGGCTGAGCGATTTTATAAACTTATCAGCTCTGCTGCCTATAACTGGGATAAAGACCTGGTTATGGCAGAAACATTCGGAGCTATGCCGGATTATAATAAACCGGGTGATCTGAACTGGAACGACATTTTTTCGATCACGATGGATCAGTACTCAAAAGGAATTAATATGATCATCCCACATGCAGTGTGGTATGATGACACAAAGGTTACATATAAGCCTGAATTATCCTATCGTAATCCGCTCTACGCCGACAGCCTGCCGGCATTTACCGGATTTATCTCACGACTCAATGTAATACTCCAGAGTCCGGGAAGGCACGTAGCAGATATTGCAATTCTTTATCCTGTCAATTCCCTGTTAAGTGAACACTATTTTTACTCTGGAATTGGTCCTGCAAATATTGACGGGCCTGCTGATCCTTCGAATGAATTTTTTAATAATGCCGTAAAGCAGATAGATTATATCGATGTAGCCAAGTGGCTTACAAATAACGCCGGCAAGGATTTTACTTTTATTCATCCGGAAGTTCTCGATGAAAAATGTACGATCCGTGACGGTCACCTCCATCTTCAGAACACTAATAATTATGAAGATTATAAAATCATAATTGTGCCTTCCTGTGCCGTAATTTCAATAAACAATCTTACCAGGCTCACTGATTTCTGCAATCATGGCGGGACAGTGATTTTCACTACCCGTCTTCCTGACAAATCACTGGAGATTGGAAAAGACGATACGATAAAAGGCCTCATCAGGAAAATTTTTCCGGGTGAATTAGCAGATGAAATATTGTATGAATCAAATGCTTCAGGAGGTAAAGCCATATTCATTCCTCACCCTGACGGGCAGAACCTAAGGGATATGCTGAGTAAAACGGGGATCGCATTTGATGTTGATTATCCTGCTATTCCGGCCCTTCAGTATATACATAAGGTTGTTGGGGGGAGGGATGTCTATTACTTTGCAAATACAGGCAGGGATCAGATAAGAACAGACATAATGCTTCGGGGAAAGATCCGCCTTGAGGAATGGGATCCACATACCGGCGGCATCAGGATGATAAAAACCAGAATAGTTAATAATGATCATCCAGGAACGACTTTAACCAGAGTGAATCTGAATGTGAGACCTTATCATTCAGTGTTCTGGATACAGAAAACCGGCAGAGACTGACCTTTCTTAGAATGAGAAGATATTTATAATTGTTTTCGACTTCAGTTATCTTAAATTTAAAGGTTTTATCTCATCCATGGGAAACGACAGACCCAGTTTATCATAGTTATTTCGTGCAAGTGGATTGTAATCAATATATTCTACCGGGATATCCC
>CAYPHL010000046.1:0-16355 GCA_964410385.1 uncultured Rikenellaceae bacterium
GGTTCGAGTCCCGTCTCCCGCTCTTTGATGAGACGCCCAAATCGGGCGTCTTTACGATGATAAGACGCCCAGATCGGGCGTCTTTACTTTTGTACCGGCCCCCATGTCATCAGAAAATCATCCTCAATATAAAGCCAGGTGCTCCTGTATATCCATTCTTCCTTTATATTATTACCTGAAATGACCCTGTTTATTTTAAGGGGTTTTCCCCAGCTGTCCCTGACCATTTCACCGGTCATGCCCTTCCATATCTTACCGGCGATAAGCCTCGATGCCATGTCACTCCCATATTTATTTTCAAGATATGTGAAGCGGTCGGCTCTTTGAGACTGAGGTTGAGATTGAGACTGAGATTGAGGTTGAGATTGCGATTGAGGCTGAGACTGAGATGCAAATCGGGAATTTCCTGAAGGCTCGGCAGATGGAACACTACTCCTTTCCGACATTGGGGTCTGTCGGATCATTGCATGTCTTTTTAAAATAAATCCCTCAATATCTTCATAAACAACCCTCAGGTAAGTACTGTCAGCTCCGAGGACATCAACTTCAGATCCTGAAGGGATAACCGTGATAACTGATGTGAGGTCATTTTTGTCTTCAAAAAGCCGGGTGGCTGATTTTATTGCTGCTGTATATGCAGACTGGATTTCCTGATTTGTAGTTTTGTTCTGCTCAAGGTCTTCAAGTATGCGGGAACGGGTTTCCTGGGCATGGGCAGTATAAAATGAGGCTGCAATAAGTATTGTAACAAATAAATCCTTCATGTTGATTGTTTCTCAAATTTGAACAAAAACTGTACCATAGTGGAACTATTGCGGATTTATTCTGTCTGAAGAAGGGTGAGGCGCAACGGCACAATGGCGTTACGGTGTTACGGTGTTGCGGCGTTACGGTGTTACGGTGTTGCGGCGTTATGGTGTTACCAATTACATTGGGATAGCTTTACACCGTACTGCCGTAATGCCGTAACACCGCAAAACCGTTATACCGTTAAACCGTAATGCCGCAAAACCGCAAAACCATATGATTTTATGCGGATGAGACTAACATTTTCTTATAATCATCAGACCATCTCTCAGCGGGAGTATGATCTTCTCGATTCTCCTGTCGTTACGGATCATTTCATTGAATTCAACGATACCCCGGGTCTGAGGGTCTTTAGAATCCGTATCGAATATCTTATCGCCCCAGAGGACATTATCTGCAATTATGAATCCGTTAGTAATAACCTTATCTATAACCAGGTTAAAATACTCCGTATATTCCCTTTTGTCCCCATCGATATATACGAGATCGAAGGTATGATCAAGCTGCGGAATAATATCCTGTGCTTTACCGGTCATCTGGACAATCTTCTTTTCCAGGCCGGCTTTAAGGAAATATGACTGAGTGAATTCCGTGATCTCATCATTGATCTCAATGGTGATCAGTTTGCCTCCGGGCCTGAGTCCCTTTGCCAGGCAAATAGCCGAATATCCGGTGAAAGTCCCGATTTCAAGAATGAATTCAGGCTTTATCATTCCTGAAATGAACTCGAGCAGTTTCCCCTGCAGATGGCCGGTAGACATATTCGGGTTGACGAACCTGATATGGGTCTGCCTGAAAAGATCTTCAAGCACAGGATCTTCAGGAGTTGAGTGTTCAGTAATATATTCCCGGATCAGCTTGTCCATTACTATTTATAGATCAGTGTTGATAAGGCATCCGGATCAAATATCTCATTTGCGACTTCGAGCACCTCTGAGGTAGTTATTTTATCGATTCTTGCACAGATCTCACCGAGTGTATCAATTTTATTAAAAACAATTAGATTTTTCCCCAGGCTGAGCATCAGGCTTTCATGATTTTCATAACCTCTTGCAAGGTATCCTTTCATCTGTTTTTTTGATGTATGCAGCTGGAGTATCCCAAGTTTTGATTTTCTGAGTCTGGTTAATTCAGCATTAATGACTGATATGCTTTTTTCAAGATTATGATTGTCTGTCCCGAAATAAATCGTAAAAATACCTGAGTCCCTGTAGGAATTATACCCCGACTCAACAGTATAGGCCAAACCTTTCTTTTCCCGGAGAGATAAATTCAGTCGTGAGTTTAAGCCTTGTCCGCCAAGGATATTATTGACAAGGAACATTGCAGTCCTGCGTTTATCCTTGTAATCATAAGCGATATTTCCGATAATACAATGGATCTGGTTTGTGTCTTTCTTCTTCGTTAGTGTTGAAGGTTTGTAAACATGTTTTTTATTCCTGTATTTCTTTATCTTCTTTTTGGGGATGTTACTGAAATATTTATTGAAAATCCTGATTACTTTTTCATCAGGAATATTACCGACGGAGCAAAAAACTGTTTCGGATGTGTTATAATTTGATGCAATGAATTCATGAATGGATTCCCGGTTAAACGATTTTATCAGTTCAGGTGTTCCCAGGATACTCCTGCCGAGCGCCTGTCCTTCAAAGACCATCTCTTCAAACTCGTCAAAGATCAGTTCGGCAGGACTATCGAGGTAAGAATTTATCTCTTCGATTATAACATCTTTTTCTTTTACGATTTCTTTTTCAGGAAAGGTGGAATTGTAGGTTAAATCACTTATTAAATCCACAGCTTTTTCAAAATCCTCTTTCAGAACCGATGCATGGATAGCTGTTTCCTCCTTGGTGGTATATGCGTTCAGTTCACCTCCGGCGTTGTCGAGGCAGCTGAAAATATAATATGGTTTCCGTCGGATAGTACCTTTAAACAGCATATGTTCAATAAAATGAGCCATGCCATGTTCTCTTTCCCTCTCATCACGTGATCCGGTATTCAGTATCAGTCCGCAGTGTGCAACCATTCCGTTTGTCCGATGGTGGATAAGTCTTATGTCGTTGTCAAGTTTGTATTGAAGCAGTTTCATTCAGAAATTATTAGTTGCTTGTTGCTTGTTGCTGGTTACTTGTTGCTTGTTACCGGTTGCTGTCTGCTATTCAACCTGCAACCAGTAACCTGTAACCTGCAACATGAATTAATCAATTTCAATGATTTCGTAAATGTAAGGTATTGGAAAATGATAGCAAACTGATTTTTTTTATGTAATGTTTGGGTTAAATGAAATTGAAATATATATTTGCAGTCCGAAAAGGAGGTGCCATAGCTCATCCCGATAGCTATCGGGAGGTAGAGCAATGTTCCGATGGCTATCGGAATGAAAATCAATGTGTCCCCGTTCCGATAGCTATCGGAACGATTCCTGGTGGCACGACAATGAAAAAGAAATATTAAAACAAAAAGGATTTTCCGGACAGAATTTTCAGTTTAAAGTTTTGCTTACTCAAATTTGAAATATATATTTGCAGTCCGAAAAGGAGGTGCCATAGCTCAGTCGGTAGAGCAATGGACTGAAAATCCATGTGTCCCCGGTTCGATTCCTGGTGGCACCACAAAACGAAGTAGCTGTCTTATGGGCAGCTATTTATTTATGCATTACCAGTGCTACATAATTTACAGTAAATCAGTTAACCGATATTATATCGGATATACCAGTGACATTGAAGAAAGGATTAAACTTCATAATAATGGATTTTTTGGAAGCAAATCATATAGCTCCAAAGCTTCTGACTGGGAGTTGTTTTTGTCAATTCCTTGTGAAACAATTGAGGAGGCGATATATCTTGAGTCCAGGATAAAAAGGATGAAAAGCAGAAAATATATCGAAAATCTTAGAAAATATCCGGAGATTATAATAAAGATGCGAGAGAGTTATCATTGATGAGTTAATTGAAAATCCATGTGTCCCCGTTCCGATAGCTATCGGAACGATTCCTGGTGGCACCACAAAAAAAAGAGTGAGAGTGAGAGCGAGTCTTGAGACTCTCTGCCACTCTCACTCTTTTTTCTCGCTCTCGCTCTCAAACTCACACATATTCCAAGGTAGAATTTATGAGAGTTTGCGATCCGGAAAAACTTAACGATGCTGCAGAATTGAGAGAATTTCTTATTGAGATGGAAGGTAAATCCTGATTAATAAGAAATAACCGTAGAAACAATTCTATTTAAATTCCGGTTTCATTAGTTTCCAACCTTGTGCTTTTTTATTTTCCGGTCAGTGTATAGGCCACGATACAGTTTTTAAAGAAGGTCGGAACAAGCAGGAGATTCAGTTCCTTAATGAATTCCACATCGGCGGTATTGCTGCCGGTCGTTTTCGGAGCAAACAGAGAAGTCCTGCTGTTATCGGGATTTATAATAAAGATCTCGCCTTCCCAGTCTGTTACAATATAATATCCTGGAATTCCAATATACGCAATCCCGTCACCCCTGTTAACACCTTCCGTAATCAGTGTACGTATTTTTGTTCTGATATCAATCCCGGCGAAATCCTGTCCGCCCTGTGATGCAACAAGAAGCCTTTCACCGTCGAACAGCAGTCCGTTGGGTCCGTTCAGTCCATCAATCAGCCATTCTGAAATTTCCCCTCCTGAATATTTATGGATCTTATTTGCATCAGTATCGGAAATATACAGGCTGCCTTCATTATCAGAGGTAATATCATTCAGCATGCCCGCCCCAGTTATAGGGATCTTCCGGATTATTTTCCCAGCCGGGATATCCATAACTACTACCTCATCGACATCAGCAGCAAATAATGTATCAGCCACTATTGCCATTCCTTTTGGGGAACTGAGTCCCTCAATCCAGCTCAGTTCAATTATCTTACCTGTTTTGTCAATTTTCGAAATAAAGCCATTGCCATCTTTTTTTCGTGGTTCAAAATTCAGGTTCGAAACATAGAGAATATCCCTTTTCTTATCCAGGATCACCGATTCGGGGGTAAGAAGAAGTGTGTCGGTCCGCCAGGTCTCAACAAGTCCGAATTGCTTAATTGAAGCAGAAGTGCTGGTTTCTGCGGATTTTTTTATTCCTGATTTGCATGATACAAAAAGGCCTGCTATGAGGAAGAGGCTAAGGATGAGGTTGAGGCTGAGGCTAAGGTTGAGGTTGAGGGTGAGGGGAGTGTTCTTTATCATTTTTTTTTGCATTATAAGATTTATATACACAATATTTTGAATCGTGAATTTTGAATTTTGAATCTCGAACCCTGAAACCCTGAAACCCTGAAATCCCGAATTACCCGCTGATAAACAGGCTTTTGCTTGAATATTCCGGGTCGCATGTAAGGTTAACTCTTAATTTTCGCCATCCTGCCTCATCTCCGGGTGTCGGGATATGAGTAAGATGAACTTCGCAGTCGCGTAAGAACTGAAGGTTTTCAAGTGCCATTTTTGCAGCCGGATTAGATAAAGCACTTATTCCAAGAACGATCAGGGTTTCGTCAACATCCAGACTGACCATTTTACCGTGGAGGATATCTTTTTTCAGATGAGTTACAGAGTCGATTATACTTTCAGGTAAAAGGTACATTTTATCCGGTAATCCGGCCAGGTTTTTGGCGGCATTCAGTACAAGGCTGGATGATGCGTGCAGCAGGGAAGAGTTTTTACCGGTTATGATTGTTCCGTCATGTAATTCAAGTGCAGCGCCGCAATACATCCCTTCATTTCCCTTACCGCATTTCTCGGCATCCTTTGCGGCCTTTCTTGCGGGCAGAACTACCTTTCTGTCTTCAGGTTTTGCTCCGATCCTGTTCATAATACTTACAATCCTGTCGAGAGTATCCTTATCAGTAAGGCCAACTGCATATTCAACAGCACATCTGAAATATCTTCTTATTATTTCCTGAAAGGAAGCTTCTCTGATCAGGCCGTCGTTTATTATTCCGGCACTTGCCCGGTTGACTCCCATGTCGGTGGGAGACTGATACATCGATTCACCTCCGGTTATCTTCTCAATGATCCGTTTAAGAAGGTGAAAAGCTTCCAGATCGCGGTTATAATTTACACTTTTGATATTATAAGCTTTCATATGATATTCGTCGATCAGGACCCTGTCCTCCAGATCGACAGTGGCGGCTTCATAGGCGAGATTTACAGGATGATCGACGTCGAGATCCCATATCGGGAAAGTTTCGAATTTCGCATATCCCGCCTTGACTCCCTGTTTATATTCATGATAAAGATTGCAAAGGCAGGTAGCCAGTTTCCCGCTGCCCGGACCCGGACCTGTAACTATTATAATCGGATTGGTAGTTTTAATATATTCATTTGCACCGTATCCCTCATCACTGACGATCAGATCGACATCTGTGGGATAACCCCTGGTGGGATAATGCAGATATACCTTTATTCCTCGCAGATGGAGCTTGTTCCGGAATGCTTTTGCCGGTGGCTGATTCTGATACCTGGTAATTACGACTGCGGTGATATCAATGCCCCATTCCCTGAAGTCATCGATTGTCTTCAGGGCATCAACATCATAAGTGATCCCGAAATCGGCTCTTACCTTTTTTCTTTCTATCGCACCGGCATGAATACAAAGGATAACATCGATCTTATCCTTCAGCATCTGCAGCAGACGCATTTTTACATTGGGATCAAAGCCCGGAAGCACCCTTGCAGCATGATAATCATAAAGGATCTTTCCTCCGAATTCGAGATAGAGTTTATGGTTAAACCGGTTAACTCTCTCCAGAATTGCAGATGTCTGTTGTTCAAGGTATTTATCATTATCAAATCCAATCTCTTCAGGCCTTCTCATTTTTGTCTCTTCCTTTCTTATATCATCACCGGAATTGTGTCTTCAATATTAGTAATTTTTTCAGTTCCTGTCGACGGTTTTTTTTAATCCTGACCAAAGCCGGAAATTCTGCAACCGGAAAACTCATGAAAAAAGTAAGCCTGTCCGGCCATTTTGCAAATATTTACCTGTAAATGTTAATTATTTTTTCTTTTTAATGTAATTTGTGAGAAAAATTATATCATGAAAATCAATGTAAATAACGAGATCCTCGCCGGTGAAGTAAGCATGGAAGGAGCAAAGGATGTCAGAATGAAAATCCTTGTCGGTCCCCGCGACGGTTCGGATAACATCATCCTCCGGCATTTCATAATTGCTCCAGGTGGAAATACGCCTTATCACAGGCATAATTATGAGCATCTTGTCAAAGTCGAGAAGAATAAAGGCATTGCTGTTGATAAGGACGGGAAGGAATTTGAAGTATCGGAAGGCAACAGCTTATATGTTGTGCCGGATGAAATGCATCAGTTCCGGAATCCTTTTGATGAGGATTTTGAATTCCTGTGTATAATTCCAAATCCCCAGAAATAGACGGGAAGATAGAAAAATTGTACTTTCACCTTTCATAAGGCTTTATGATCTGGTTGAGATGCCTTAATTCAATAAAATATGCGTAAAGCTGTGCTGTTTACATTACTTCCTTTGTTCCTGACAGGTTCATGCCAGAAGGATGATCTGGTCAATAATTTTGATTCAGATATCAGTTTTGAGGTTTCAAACCACTTCCTGAAGGGGAAACATATTAACTGCATCGATATTTACGGCGAAAAATTTGTAGCAATAGGATCGGGGAGGGAACTTTATTTGCTGGATGGCAGTACCCAGGATGTCTATACACTTGAGCATGATATTTACAGTCTTGCCATTGCAGCTGATAAATCAGTATGGATCGGGACTTCGGGGGGAGGACTGGGCCATTTTTCAGGAAAGAAGTTCACCTGTTACACTAATGCCAATGCCGGTCTGCCAAGGGACTATGTGAGGCATGTGGAGATCGCCCCCGATGGTAACGTATGGTTTACAAGCTGTGCCTTCAGAATAGGGGGACTTGGCATTTTTAACGGAGAGAGATTTGAATTCCTGACGCCAGAAAATTCACCTTTGAATCAGAACATTATTGAGGACTTAGAAATCGATGCCGACGGGACAGTCTATATTGCCACCACAGGTACAGTCGGACGTACAAACATATACAGTATCACCAACGGATCGTGGGAATGCCTTGGCGATGAAGAAGGTACCTTTTACTGGATATTTTCGTTCACTGTCAGCCCTTCGGGAATTATTTACCTGGTTGAGGATTTTTCATTATCCTCAACAATGGCTTCAAACAAGGTATACGTGTCAAAGGATAAAGAATGGGAGCTTATTACTCCTGATAATTTTCCCCGAATCAGCTTTTTCAGCAGCATCAAAGCTGATAAAAGAAACTTCTGCTGGCTGGCAGGTTCAGAACAGGAGTCGGCATTCCTGCGTGTTTATACAGGAAAAGAATGGATAATTTCACCAAGGGATCTTTTTCCTGATAATTTCATTACAACTATTGAAGTGGATGGGAATAACAATCTTTGGATCGGAACATATTATGACGGAGTTTTCATATTGAATCAATAACATTAATACAATGAAAAAAAATGCAATACTGACTTTTACTTTCCTTTTTGCTCTTACTTTATCAGCAGCCTCTCAGCTGGCAGTTGGTTATAACACAGATGGCAATACGATTTCACTTTCAACCAACCCCCTTAACAAATTATGGGGTGAATTCAGGGTAAATACAAAATCATATAACCAGGCCGGATGGTCATATTCCGACCGGGGGATTACACAGGCATATCTGATTACAAGTGTATTTTCTGCGACAAATGCTATCCTCTATGCCGGCGGGGGGCTGGGAGTAAATTTACTTTCGGAAAGTGATAAATGGCTGAGCATTAATATTCCGCTGGGTATAAGGTTTAATCCGATTGCCAAACTTCCCGATTTATTCATCAGCGGTGAATATTGCCCTATGATAATCACCTCGGAGGGTATTCCGGTCATCCACAGTATATCCCTTGGCTTAAGATACAGACTGGTCAGAGAGAACTGACCACATTACGGTATTTTATTATCAGCTGTTGAATGCCCTGGTCATTCTGGTACTCAATTTTTTCCAATCGTCTGATGATCGTGGCCATGTTAAAACTTTTATTTAAATTGTAATCTGTTTTCAAAAGGGGAACTTTTACAAAACTGAAACCATGCTTAAAAATTATCTGATCTCTGCTTACAGGATAATCAAAAAGAATAAATTCTATTCTGCACTGAATATCCTGGGACCTGCCATTGGGATAACCTGCGCCATTCTTATACTGCTATATGTTCAGGAAGAGCTTACCTTCGATAAGCACAGCAAATATTACCATCGTATTTACCGGCTGGAAAGTGATTTCAATATCTCGGGGAAAACCACCCTTACTGCTCTGGTCCCGGTCCCGATGGCGCCGACCCTGAAGGATGAATATCCTGAAATAAAAGAAATAGTGAGATTCGCCGGATTTGGAGTTCAGGATATTCTATTTCAATACAAGGACCTGAAGTTCTTTGAAGATAAGCTCTATTTTGCCGATTCTACAGTATTCAGGATCTTTGATTATGATTTTATTCTCGGAACTCCCGATAATGCTCTTAATGAACCAAATACCATTGTAATTACCAAGAGTTTTGCCAGGAAATATTTCGGAAGGGATAATCCGGTGGGCGAGGTGCTGACAACAAGTAATTTCGGGAATTTCCGTGTTACCGGCGTGATAGAAGATATTCCGGCAAATTCCCATCTTCGTTTCGATTGCCTGCTTTCAATGGCAACCATAGTTGAGCTGTCCGGAGTGGACAGGTTTAATTCAAGAAGTGCTCCTGCATTCTGGAATGTCTCAGTATTTGGTTATATACTTCTTGACGATAATGCTGAAATAAATGATCTTCTGTCCAAGTTCCCCGGATTCTATGATAAATATATGAGCGCTCTCGGGAAGCAGATAAATGGTAGTTTTAATCTTAAAGCCACCAGGATTGACAAGGTCCATTTTGGTGAAAAGATGGAATTTGATCTTCCTTTAGGAAACTTCAGTTATATAATAATATTTGCCCTTGTGGGGCTTTTTATGATTCTGATTGCCAGTCTTAATTATATGAACATGGCAACGGCCAGATCTACAAACCGTTCAAAAGAAGTCGGCCTGAGAAAAGTTATAGGAGCCGGAAAAGGAACCCTGATACGGCAGTTTATAAGTGAATCCATGTTCCTGGTAATAATAGCTCTTATTCTCGCACTGATCGTGGCAATCTTAATTTTACCTTCATTTAATGCCCTGACTGACAAGGCATTAAAAATAGGGAGCCTGTTCAGGCCCTTTACATTTTTAATGATTCTTCTTATTGCTGTTCTTGTCGGGCTCATATCAGGAAGTTATCCGGCTTTCTACCTTTCTTCATTTTCACCGGTTGAAGTGCTTAAAAGCAATGTAAATCCCCGCCGGGGGAAGGGGTTGTTAAGAAAAGTACTGGTGGTTTTCCAGTTTGCAATTTCAGGGGTATTAATAATATGCACACTTATAGTCTCGGGTCAGCAGAGATATATAAGAAATAAAGATCTGGGTCTGAATGAGGAGAACGTTATGATCATTCCGGTCAGAGATACTTCATTTGTAAGAAAGATGCAGTCATTTAAGGATGAGCTGTTAAAGCTTCCGGGGGTTGAGGGTGTAACATCAGCCGTTCTCGTCCCTCCATTGATGGCCAGCAAGGTTGTTTTCCTTATTGAAAAGGACAGCAGCATGGTGGAACTGGCAACAAGCTTTACAATGGTTGATCACGACTTCATCGATGTAATGCAGATGAAAATTCTGGAAGGCAGGAATTTTGAAAAATCAAGGACAGCTGATGCAGCACAGTCATTTATTGTTAATGAAGCCGCCGTGAAAGCGTTCGGGTGGGGTAATAATGCCCTGGGTAAGAAAATCACATTAAGAGGTCTTGGCGGCAGGGACGGCGTGGTGATCGGTGTGGTAAAGGATTTTCACTTCACTTCGGTTCATAATCCAATTGAACCATTTATTCTACTAGTGAACAATAACCCTAATCCTTATTTTTATATCAGAATAAGCAACGATAATACTGCCTCCACAATTGCTGGTATTGAAAAACTGCAGCGGGATATGGGAAATACTTTGCCATTCAACTATTTCTTTTTTGAAGATAAGCTGAACGAAATGTATACGGCAGAAAACAGGCTCAACTCTCTTTTCAATATATTTTCATTAATGACTATCTTTATTGCATGTCTTGGATTACTGGGCCTTACATCTTATGTTACCGAACAACGCTCAAGAGAAACAGGTCTCAGAAAGATAATGGGTGCACGTGAAGATCAGATAGTCTGGCTGCTTAACAAAGATTTTCTTCTTCTTGTGCTTTTATCAAACCTTATTTCATGGCCTGTTGCATATTACCTTATGAACCGGTGGCTGGAAGGTTTTGCATACCGGATGGATTTCGGATTGCCGGAATTTATTTTGAGAACTGCCATGCCGTTTGTTCTGTCAATGATAATTACCCTGATAATTGCAATCGTCACAACAAGCGCTCTTTCAATAAGGGCAGCACGAAAGAATCCGGTAAATACGGTGATGAGAGAATAAACCTCTGATTAAAAATATTATATTTGATCAGTCAACCAGTTTCTAACATTCATAATTCATATCCTTTGTGTACCCTTTGTGAAATCCTTTGTGCGCCTTTGTGGTTAATAATTTTTTCACCACAAAGTCACACTAAGGTCCCGATAGCTATCGGGATCACGAAGTAACACAAAGGAATACAAGAAATTAAGAATATTTATGAATTCAAAAGACTAAAAAATGGACCGGAGAAAATTCTTCAGGGATAGTACCTATTCAGTTGCCGGAATGATTGCTGGCAGCAATATCTCAAAACCATATATTGAAGACAGATCATCACCTTCCTCATGTAATATAATGAAAGAGGTGATGAAATACCGGAAAATTGATGCTCATGAGCATGTAGGGCTCGGAGGGACCGTTGAATCTCAGATCGATTTTGCCGACAGGCTGAATATTGAAAAGCTTGTCATTTCGAAGCCGATAAATCAGGAAGGTGGAATGGAAGTCACGCCTGAAGAATTCAGGAAATGTAACGACATTATCCTTGCCGCGATGAAGGCGCATCCGGACAGATATCTCGGGCAGGTTTATGTAAATCCTGTCTACGTAAAAGAATCTCTCGAGGAGATAAAAAGATGCACAGATCTCGGAATGACAGGCCTGAAGGTATATAATCAGATAAAGATATGTGATCCGCTATTTTATCCGATAATCGAAAAGATGATCGATCTTAAAATGATAATACTGATGCACGCGGTCACTGCTATCGGATTTGCCGGTCACAGAACGAAATACGGCAATCAACAGCCGAATGCTTCAACAGCTGAAGATTTTATTGAAGCAGCAAAAAGATATCCGGAAGCAATGTTCCAGTATGCACATACAGGTGGCGGCGGTGACTGGGAGTATACCTGCAGGGCGATAAAGGATTATCCCAATATTTATGTGGATACTTCGGGAAGCAATAATGAGGGTGAAATGATCGATTTTGTTCTGAAGTGCGTGGGTGAGGACAGAATGTTCTTTGGTACCGATAATTCATATTATCAGGGTGTGGGTGTAATTCTTTCGTCGGGACTTACCGAAACCCAGAAAAGGAAGATATTCTTTGATAATTTTAACAACATACTCAAAAAATCAGGCCGTAATGTTGATTGATATTAACTCAAATATTGGCCACTGGCCTTTCATCAGTACAAATTTCAAAACCTGCAGAGAATTGCTCGACAGGATGAACCGGTATGGAGTTGAGCTGTCGGTTATAAGCAATATGAACGGGATCTTCTATAAGAACTGTCAGACTGCCAATGAGGAAATACACAAGGAACTGATGTCAGACAGACGCTTCAGCAACAGGTTCATTCCCTTTGCAATTATCAATCCTTCATATGCAGGGTGGAAGGATGACCTGAAGGTTTGCATGTCGAAATTCGGAATAAAGGGGATCCGTATATATCCGCTGTACCACGACTATGAGCTGGATGATCCGTCATGTATTGAACTTGTAAAGACCGCCCGTGATAAAGATCTGACAGTTGCATTAACACTGAGAATGGTTGACAGCAGATGCCGGTCGTGGATGGATCTTTCAAAGGAATGGGGTCTTAAGGATGTGATTCCGATAATAAAAGAAGTTCCGGATGCAAAATATTTCATCCTAAATATTGCAAACGGTATTTCCCTGAAGGATGACGAGGCAGGATTTTTCTCAGGTTCAGATATTGTATTTGATACATCAGGCAGAAATGTAAGCAACCTGGCAGAACTAATAAAAAAATACGGAAAGGAGAAATTTGCATTCGGAACTCATTCGCCGATACTCGATTATCTTACCGGATTATTACGGATTGAATCACTGAGGCCGGCAGAGGCAGATTCTGCTGTGATGGAGTTATTAAGATCGGGTAATGCAAAAAGGATACTGGGCATTTAATCTACATAATTTACCGGATTGCTTTGTTTACCTTTGTGATGCCTTAGCGATCCTTTGTGGTTTAAAAAGTACTTTTGTTTAACCACAAAGGACACGAAGGAAAACACAAAGGGCACAAAGCTAGTGAATTATGAGTATTTATTAATTAAACCGAGAAGATATTTATTATGACAGCGAAAAAATTATTATCGGGCATTTTCATTTTGATACAGATTTTATCTGGCTGTAATAATAGCAGCAATTCAAAGGGTGACAGGGTGGATTTTTCAAAACCTGATCCGGATTTTGAGGTTGAGTTCGCTGATGTGGTCCCTGTGGTTCCTGAAGGCTTAAGGATATCCGTATTTGATATTGATGTAACGCCTCCGGTCGGGACCTGGCTTGCCTATGATTCGACCAGTAACACCTGGGATCTTGGTTTAAGGGCAAAGGGGATTGTTTTATTTGGTGCCGGAAAGCCTGTTGTTCTGTGTGCAGTCGACTGGATACGTATCTGTAATTCCGGCTATGACTCATTCTGCAGGTCTCTGGCAAATGCCGCCGGCACAACTCCGGACAGGGTATCGGTTCACACTATACATCAGCATGATGCGCCCTGGTGTGACTTCGATATCGAAAAGATATTAGATGGGGCAGGGGCAAAGCTTCAATGTTTCGATGGAGAATTTCACCGGCAGGCTATTACCAGGCTAGCTTTGAAAGTAAGGAATTCTCTTTATGAAACACAACCGGTGACACATATCGGACTTGGTTCGGCAGATGTTGAAAAGGTAGGGTCCAACCGCAGGATAATGGGAGCTGACGGCAAGCTGATGGCTCCCCGGTGGACTGCAACAAAAGACTCCGCACTGCGTGCCCAGCCTGAAGGACTGATTGATCCGGAAGTGTCTCTGGTAAGCTTCTGGAATAATGATACACCTCTCGCCGTTCTGAGTTATTATGCTTCACATCCTCAGAGTTATTACAGAACAGGAGTCGCAAATCCGGATTTTCCGGGTGTTGCAAGGTTCTTCAGACAGCTTGAGGTTCCTGATGCCCTGCATATTCATTTTACCGGTGCAGGAGCAAATGTGGGTGCAGGGAAATATAATGACGGATCACATCAGAACCGGCTTATCCTGGCTGAACGTCTGGCCGGCGGAATGAAAAAAGCATGGGAATCCACAAAACGCGAACCGGTCACAGCTGAATCGGTAAGATGGGATTTTGAATCTGTCGCACTTCCTGAAGCGGAACATCTGGCAAAGCTGGAAAGAAGACTGAAAGAGAATCAGGATACTGCAATGAACAGTTCGATAGCCATGAAACTTGCCTGGATTGAACGAAGCCGGTCGGGAATGAAAGTTGATGTGTCATGCCTTTCGATTGGCAATGCAAAGATACTTCATCTTCCCGGTGAATTATTCGTCGAATACCAGCTGGCAGCCAAATCTCAGCGCAGGGATCTTTTTGTTGCAATGGCAGCATATGGCGACAATGGCATGGGTTATATAGGTACAGCCACGGCCTATGGGGAGGGTGGCTATGAAACCGGTGATCCGTCTCTTGTCGGACCCGGTTCGGAAAAGGTACTTATGGATGCAATAAACAGGCTGTTAAGCATCAGATGATATTAACAGCCAGGCTAAGAAAATTATCAGACAGAATTAAGCTTATCCCTGTTTACATAAACCTTCATAATAGCATTTACAAGGTCATCCATATCTGCAAGTGTTCCCAGCAGTGGCCCGGAAGCCCACAGCATTACCATATCCTCGCAGACTTTATCGCATTTCGGAAGATGAAGTTCTGAATTGAATTTCTTCAGACGCGAAGCTCCGTACATCTTTTTATATACAGGTAGTGTCTGGATATGTTGTGTCCATGGCTCTTTATGTAATCCGTTTGCAATATATGGGCTGAGGCTTATACCTTCAGCTGCAACTGCTTTCAGAAATTTATCACGGGGAGCGCCATTGAAGTGTTCCTTTTTATAGGACCACGAATACAGGTAAAACGAACCTGCCGTGGTTCCGGGGTAAAGTTTCTGCGGGACAAGTCCCGGACACTCCTTGAGATGCTCAGTGAGGTACTTTGCATTCCTGTTGCGGATATAATGGCGATCCATAACTCCAGGCAGCTGACCCAGCAGACAGGCAGCTTCAAATTCATCCATACGGTATTTTGATCCTATAGTTTCCGTTCTGCCTCTTCTGGATGTGCCGTGGTTATGAACAGTGTAACACTTATCCATTAACTCCTCATTATTACTGACTATTCCTCCACCTTCCCCGCAGGAAAGGACCTTGCTTGTCTGAAAGCTGAAGCAACCCACATCGCCTATCAGACCGGCTTTTTTGCCCTGATATTCCGCAAAGTGAGCCTGTGCTGAATCTTCAATAACCTTTAAATTGTATTTTTTTGCCAGTTCCATAAATCGTTCCATATTACACGGCTGGCCCATCATATGAACAGGCATAAGGACTTTGGTTCTTTTAGTGATCCTCCTTTCAGCATCATCAGGGTCAATCTGAAATGATTCAGGATCGAGATCTGCCAGAACGGGAAGTGCACGGCTTACCAGTATTGATGCAATTGTACCCGGATCGGTATAGGGTGATGTGATCACTTCGTCACCCGGACCGACGCCAAGAGCTTCCACACAGGTATTCAGAGATTGGGTGCCCGATCCGGTTGCAACGCTGGACTTGATTCCCATCAGGCCGGCAAATTCTTTTTCGAACTTTGCCACCTTGTTGTCGGGGGAATCAATCCTGCACCATATACCGCGACGGGCCGTATCAACGATCTCCTGGATGACCTTTTCATCCACATAAGGCCATTTGGGCCATACCTTTGCAGCAGCAGCCGGTGTCCCTCCAAGGACCGCCAGCTTATCGGCGCCGCTGCTGATAAATGTGATGTCACTGAACGGTACAGATCCTGCAGCAACAGCTGCAACCGAACCGGCAGATGCTGTGGCAATAAATTTCCTCCTGGTTAGTTTCTTCATATTATAATTATTATAAGTTTGTAATTTACGATCTCTGAACAGGTAAGATTATTATCAAAGGTCGGGAGATTATTTAAAAATTCAAAATATGAAA
>CAYPHL010000046.1:16455-31201 GCA_964410385.1 uncultured Rikenellaceae bacterium
ATGAAAATCCGAATTTCAAAATTCATTATTATCCTGATTACAGGAGTATTTATGACATTACTGGCCGGCTGGATTCCTTTTCCGGAAAAGATGACCTGCAATCCGGGCAGGATAAATAAGCTCACAAAGGAGGAGAAAAAGGAAGGGTGGAAATTGCTTTTTGACGGAAAAACATTCAATGGCTGGAGGGGGCTGGGGAGGGATCATGTTCCGGTTGGGCTCTGGATCATTCAGGAAGGGATGATCAAAAAGGTAGAATCGCCTCGTGAGGTGATTCTACCGGATGGTCGTCCGATAGAAGGCGGAGACTTAATGACAATTGAAACATTTGAGAACTTTGAACTGACCTTTGAGTGGAAGGTTAATAAAGCAGGTAACAGCGGCCTTAAATACAATGTTTCAGAAGAAATGTCACAGAAATATGGATCTCAGTATTCAGCTCTTGGTTTCGAATACCAGCTTCTGGATGACGGGGATGAAGCTTACAGGGGGGTATTGAAGCCGGCTCAGTTCTCGGGATCGCTTTATGATCTAATTCCTGCTGAAAATGTTTTCCTTAAACCGGTCGGACAATTCAATAGCAGCAGGATTATAGTTAATGGCAACCATGCCGAGCACTGGCTCAACGGGGTAAAGGTTTTGGAATATGATTTTGGTTCGAAGGAACTTGAGGATGCATACAAAACCAGTAAATTCAGTAATATCCCCGGATTTACAGCAAAGCGTAAGGCACATATTGTTTTGCAGAATCATAATGATGAATCATGGTTCAGGAACATAAAGATCAGGGTGTTATAAATTCCGGGGAATCTGGTTTTAATATGATGTTTGATATCCTGTTAACAAAATTACGGTTACATTGTTATCCAAAATAATTATTAGTAATAAATTCGCACCCGGGAACTATTACCAAATTTAAATTACCAGAAATCATGAAAGCTAAAAGTGAAGGCACAGCTAAACGTTCTGAAAAAGTTTCTGCCGGGAGCAAAAAGGCCACGGCGAAAAAGACGGTAAAGAAGGTTGTTAAAGAAACAGCCGCCCCGACTGAGGCTGAGATCCGTAAAAAAGCAGAAGAGATTTACAAGGAAAGGGTTGCCAAAAATATTCCTGGTACACAGGAAAGCGACTGGCTGAAAGCGGAAAAGCTCCTCAGGGGTCTGAAATAATTTTGATCCGATAATCCTTTTATTTCGATAATACACTGGTTGTATTGAAATATTAAGCTGCCGGTTACGCTACCGGTGGCTTTTTTTTGTTTTTCCCGAAATCTTCATCTAAAATTCATTATCCCGGATATATTTTAGCTCCCGGAAAACTAATCTTTTTATTATTATGAATTGTATAATAGTTGATGATCAGCCCGAAAGCAGGCAACTTGAAGAATTTGTTGCAAGATGCTCATCCCTTAATCTTGTCGGGAAGTTCAATGACTCCGAATCAGCTATCAGCCACTTATCAAAACAGAATAATGTAGGTCTTGCCTTTATCTACTTAAAGTCGGCAGGATTACAGAGCCTTGAACTTATTGAAAACCTCAGCAATCCGCCAAACGTTGTTGTCGTTGCCAGCACAGGCCAGTATGCGAGGAAAGCATTCGATCATAATGTGGTTGATTATCTGATCAGGCCCGTTGACTATTCAAGGTTCAGCAGGGCAGTCGACAGATCCCTTAAATCAGTCTGGCAGAGATCGGCTGTAAACACTGAGGATAAGGAGGTCTTTGTTAAAAAGGAATCAACACTGGTGAAGCTTAAAATGCCTGAAATCGTTTATATTGAAGCGCTGGAGAATTATGTTACAATAGTTACCGCAGAAAAAAAATTCACCATTCTCTATACAATGAAGGGAATCGAAAACCAGCTTCCTTCAGATCTTTTTATAAGGATCCATAGATCTTTTATTATAAACAAGAAGATGATCAACATTATAAACGAAAATTCGCTTGATTTAAATGTTGGTTATTCAATGAAAAATCTTCCGATAGGTAAATCCTACAGGCAAAATCTGATGAACGATATTACAATTGTCGATAAGAAAAATCCGGTGCTTCACAACCTGTTTCCATCTGTTGAAATACCGTATAACCTGTATTATCAGGGAGTTTAAGAACAAAAGCAATGGTCTGGCTTTGAAAGCCTCAGGGACTTGGTGTCTTTGAGGCATTTTTTTATCCGAACCGGATACCGGCACAGGGAAGTCTAAATAAATACGAGAGCGTCTTTAATTACTTCGCTGTTATTTGTCCCGTATAATTTGATGCCGACACATGGTGTTGCATCCTGAAGGATATCCCTTACCGGGATAAGTGCATCCTTAATATCTTCAATATCATTCATTTCATCATATTCCTCAACCGGCATATAGAGGTGTACATAAAGTATGTACTCGGGATCCTGTATCTTTTTCAGAACACTCAGTATCCTCGACAGCCACATCATTGATGCGGTATTGAAATATTCAAGATTAAGCCTCAGGTTAGTGATTGGTTTGGCATTCAGGACATAACTTCTTACCCAGTTCAGGACAGGTTCATATATTCTGGCAGCATTTTCAGGAATGGATTTACCCGAAAGGATGAGCTCTCCCGAATTTTGATTAAGATCAATCTGGGGTGTTTTTGGTGTCTGCTCAAGAGTATAATTACCGAATGCTGAATTCATTTTCTGCCGGAAATACATGAATATATCAGCTTCAAATTTACTGTTTGTGCCGCTAAACGGGAAAACTTTGGTCAAATACTAATGAACAATTATCAATAAAATCGACGTTTTATCAACAAATTGTTCTCTCATCGATAAAGCAGCAATAAATTCTTAAGATATCACAGCGGTTGTTACAGTATTATACCTGGGAATCGTGCACTGTGTCCTTTAACAAATTTTTAACTCCGGAAGGTTTTTATTTTTCCCTGTTTTGAAATAATTTCGGCCATTTGTAATTTTTGATTTATTTAAACCTAATCACTTATGGATATTGTTATTGAGAATCTTACAAAAAGATATGGTGTCCAGAAGGCTGTCGATAATATCTCCCTGAAGGTAGCCACAGGAGAGATTCTTGGATTCCTCGGGCCGAACGGCGCCGGGAAGACAACAACCATGAAGATCATCACGAATTTTATTGCTGCGGATGAAGGTGATGTGTACATTGGCGGCAAATCTCTGAAAAGTGATCCCCTTGAAATTAAAAGGCATATCGGTTACCTTCCAGAGAACAATCCGCTTTACCAGGAGATGCCGGTTATCGATTACCTTGGATTCTGTGCCAGAATAAACGGTATTGAGAAACCGAAAGTGGAATCTAGGGTTGCGGAGATGATCCGCATAACAGGCCTTAACAACGAAAAACACAAGAAGATATCTGAACTGTCCAAAGGTTACAGGCAAAGGGTGGGTCTTGCACAGGCGATGATCCACGACCCGGAGATCCTTATTCTCGATGAGCCCACATCCGGACTTGATCCCAACCAGATCGCCGAAATACGAAAGCTTATCCGTGAACTTGGAAGGGAAAAAACTGTTATCCTGAGCACTCATATCCTTCCGGAAGTGGAGGCTACCTGCGACAGGATATTCATTATTAACAAGGGAAAACTGGTTGCTGACGGAACGGCCGAAAGCCTCAGGAAGAAAGCCCAGGGTTCAGATATCCTGAGGGTGAGAATTGAGGATGGAGATATTAATCAGATATTCAGTGGATTACAATCTCTGTCTGCTGTTTCAATGGTCGATTTCGCCGACAGGCAAAAAAACAGGTTCGACGTCCACTGCAAAAGTGAAGAGGTAAAACGTGAGATTTTCAGACTATGTGTAGCCAGGAACTGGGTCCTCACCGAAATGACACCTTTTGAGACCAGTCTTGAAGATATTTTCAGGGAACTTACAATGAATTAAAGGATCGGAATTATGAATACAATCTGGATAATTGCAAAACGTGAACTGAACTCATATTTCGATTCGCTGATAGCCATAATTATGATAGTGCTCTTTCTCGGCTTCAGCGGATTTTTTACATGGATATCGGGTTCTGACATATTTCTTATCAGCCAGGCCACTCTGAGACCATTCTTCGGAATTGCCTACTGGACGCTCTTCTTCTTCATACCCGCTCTTACAATGAGAACGTTCGCAGAAGAGAACAGGAGCGGAACGATCGAGATGCTTCTTACAAAGCCTGTTACAGACAGGCAGGTGATCCTTGGCAAGTACCTGGCAATAATGATTCTGATAGCCGTAGCCCTTGCCCTGACACTTCCTTATGTAATTACAATTTCAAAGATAGGGAACCTGGATGCCGGAGGTACAGCCTGCGGTTACCTTGCATTATTGCTTATAAGTGCTGCCTATGCAAGCATCGGCCTTTTCACAAGCAGCATAACAACAAACCAGATAGTGGCATTTCTTTCAGCACTCTTCATCGGCCTTTTCTTCCATATTATTTTTCAGATTATTGCAGGCGGAATGAAAGGATTCCTCGGGCAGGTTATTAACTCACTGAGCACTACGGTGCATTTTGAAAGCCTTTCACGGGGAGTGCTCGATTCGAAAGACATAATTTACTTCGGATCGATAATATTTATGGGACTATTCCTCACCGAGGTATCATTATCAAAGCGTAATGCATTTAATTAGAGGCCTTCAGCTTTTGTAAGCGGAATTAAAGAGTAATGTTATGAAGACAGCAAAAATAACTTCCACGATAGTTCTGATCACCGCAATTGTGATCATAATCAATGTATTGTCGGAAAACTACAGTTTCAGGCTCGATTTTACGGAGGGAAAGGAATATACCCTGAGCAAAGCCACACGGAATATCCTGAAAGAACTCGACAAGCCTGTTACAGTTACCGCATATTTCTCAAAGGATCTTCCTCCGAATATAAGCAGTGTTTCAGACAACCTGAAAGATATGCTCATTGAATACGGAAACCGTTCCGGGGGTATGGTTGTTTTTAAGTTCGTCAATCCGAATGAAAAGGAGGAGCTGGAGCAGGAAGCCATGAAGAACGGTATTCAGCCAGTGATGATAAATGTCAGGGAAAAAGATCAGGTAAAACAGCAAAAAGCATATATCGGAGCAGTTGTTTCGCTTGGAGAGGAAAAAGAAGTGATACCATTCTTTCAGCCCGGTTCCGCAATGGAATATGCTTTGTCAACGTCAATAAAGAAATTATCAGTCGTCGACAAGCCCGCCATTGCAGTTATTCAGGGACACGGCGAACCGCCGTTAAGCCAGATGCCGCAGGTATATAACGAGCTGAGTATCCTTTACAGTGTTGAAACTTTCGAAATGACGGATACAACTGATATTCCAGGAAAGTACAGGACTATTGCCCTGATCCGCCCGACAGATACACTCAATTCATCTCATCTTGATCAGCTCGACAGGTTCCTTGCAAGGGGAGGGAATATCTTCATGGCACTGAACCGTGTTGAAGGAGATTTTTCATCAGCGACAGGAATGCCGGTAACAACCGGGCTGGAGGACTGGCTGATGAATAAAGGCCTGACAATTTCGGATAATTTTGTAATTGATGCCAGCTGCGGAGCAGTAACAGTTCAGCAACAGCAGAGCAATTTTGTTATGACGACACAGGTTTCATTCCCTTACTTCCCGGTAATATCAAAATTTGCCGACAATCCTGTTACAAAAGGGCTTGAATCAGTGGTTCTTCAGTTTGCAAGCCCTATTACTTTTTCAGGAGACACAACGAAAAAATTCACGCCTGTTGCATTTTCCTCGGCACAATCCGGAACCGCAAAGGCTCCCCTTTATTTTGATGTCCAGAGACAATGGACTGAAAATGATTTCCCGATGTCGGGAATAGCTGTTGCAGGTATCCTTGAAGGGAAATTATCGGGAACAGCCGATTCAAAGATCATTCTGGTAGCAGATGGTGATTTTGCCGTAAGCGGACCACAACGCGGACAACAGTTACCACAGGATAATGTAAACCTTATGGTAAATTCCGTCGACTGGTTGTCGGACGATACAGGACTGATTGATCTCAGGACAAAAGAAGTGACTTCAAGACCAATAAAAGAGTTACCTGACGGAACGAGGACTTTCCTCAAGTGGTTTAATTTCCTTCTGCCTATCATTCTTATTATTATTTATGAGCTTATAAGAATGCAGATCAACCGCAATAAACGGATCAAAAGAATGGAGGTGAGCTATGAGTAAAAGATTTGACAATAAAAGACTTCTGGTGATCTTTGCCGGACTTCTGGTACTTTTACTGGTTACAATTCTTGTTAAAATACCCCGGGAAAGATCGACCCTTAAAGGGAACCTGGTTGAAATTGATTCCTCTTCAGTGGGAAAGATCATAATTACACCTAAGCATGGAACAGGAAACCCGTTTGAATTCAGGAAGGAGAATGACAAATGGAACATTGCGCAGGGTGATATTGTTTCAGTTCCGATGAAGGGAGCTGTTACAAATATTTTGTCTGAAATTATGGCTGTTAAACCTCAGGCTCTGGCAGCAAAAGGAGAATCAGGATGGAAAGATTATGAACTGACAGACAGCCTGGCAACAAAAGTGAAGATCGTTAATAAGAAAGGGAAGGAGCTAGCTGATGTGATGATTGGTAAGTTCTCGTACAAACAGGTGGGAAATCCCTATGGCGGTTATGGCGGCAATAATATAGAAGGAACAACCTATGTCAGACTTGCAGGGGAGAAAGAGGTATATGCGGTTGACGGATTTCTCGCTTTTTCATTCAGCGGAGGATTCAATGACTGGAGGGATAAGTCCTTTGTGAAATGTAATAAGGATGATATTACAAAGATCATTTTTACAATGCCTTCAGACAGTTCTTTTACACTGGCAAAAAGAGATTCGCTGTGGTACGCCGGAAATCAGAAAGCTGATTCCGCAAAAACAGCAAATTATCTCAATTCCCTCAGCCTTGTCGACGGTCAGGAATTCATGGACGGTTATAAACCTGATTCTTTCCCGGTTTGTCAGATGGTTATCGAAGGTAATAATCTCCTGAACATTACTGTAAAATGCTTTAAGGGAGAAGGCGGGAATTTAATTCTTAATTCAAGTCAGAACCCGGAAGTTTATTTCTCCGGAAAAAGGGACGGTATATTTGACGAATTATTTAAACCATTGAATTATTTCTTCTGAGTTACCAGCTCTTTACAGTTTCGATCATTGTCACAATATTCCCGACCGGAGTACCGGCCTGTATATTGTGACATGAACAGCATATAAATCCTTCACGGCCCTTTCCGAGAGTCTCGAGGCAGTGAAGTGTCTCCATGCGAACTTCCTCTGTAGTACCGAACGGAAGGGTATGCTGATTATCGATCCCTCCGTGGAAGATTACCCTGTTGCCGTATTTCTTTTTAAGATATCCGGTTTCCATGCCCGGACAGATATGCTGGATAGGGTTCAGAACATCGATACCGCAATCAATCAGCGGCCCGATGAGCTTTTCCGATGCTCCGTCGGTATGATAGAAAACTTTAATTCCATATGAGTGGATCAGGCTGCACCACCTTTCCATCCGTGGTTTAAGGAAATATTCCCAGCTTTCCGGAGCCATGAGCAGGTTGTTCTGGCCTCCTATATCGTCGCTTACAAAAACAAGATCAATATATTGTGAAGTCTTATCAAGGAACCTGATCAAAACCTCTGTCTGTATGGCCTCAATCCTGTCAAGTGCAGCTGAAAGCAGGTCGGGATATGCAAGGATATCCATCAGTCCCTGTTCAATACTTCTGAGCTGACAGTAAATCTCAAAGAATGATATCCATGGTCCAATAACTGCAAATTCACCGAATGCCTTTTTCGCGAGATCAAAAGCCGCATCATAGTCAAAAAGGTCCGGATCGGGCCACCATGGGTATTTTTCAATATCACCGGGTGTTGTATATCCCTTCATCGGGGGCTCGGCGAACTCCTGATAATGCGCTTCCCCTGCTGTTATGTCACGAAGCGGCACTCCCCAGAGTGTGCGGCTGCCTGTGGCATCAGCTCCCGGCTGGGAACCTGCTGAGCTGCCTTCGGATGTCTTATAGTCGATGAAATCCCATACTATCTTGTCTACACCAAGGCTTCTCCACATCTCAAAATTATCGGTTGTGCCGGTATATTTCCTTAATGCTTCCTCCACTTCGGGAGTATGCCAGATATCGACCGGGATCCGGTCGACAGGCTTTCGCTTAAGGATATTCATAACTCTCTCGCGTGGATTCATTCCCTTATGTTTTAAGTGTTAAATGTAACCTGACTGATAGTACATTTAAAGTTAATTAATTTTAGTAATTTGTGCAGTCGATACTGTAAAAATTGATATCATGAAGAAATGTTCAGTACTTGTATTTTGCCTGGTATTATTTACTTCGGTAAATGGACAATTCAGGGCAGGAGTTTCGCGTAAATCAATAACTCCAGATACTCCCATGTGGCTGTCGGGCTATGCGAGCCGTACACAGCCATCAACCGGAGTGCAACATGATATCTGGGCGAAAGCGCTTGCTATTGAAGATAATAAAAAGAACAGAATAGTTATTGTGACCACCGATATCCTGGGATTATCCCATGATATATCGGAAGAGGCAGCGCGGAGGGTAATTAAAGCTCATGGCATAGAGAGATCACAGCTTCTTATGAATTCATCACATACACATTCAGCACCGGTTATCTGGCCGGCGCTGAGTGTGATTTTCGATCTGAACCAGGCCGATCAGCAGGGTGCCATGAGGTATGCCGAGATGCTTACAGATGCAATTGTGGAAGCAGTCGCTCTGGCATTTGCTGATATGGTCCCGGCACAGCTGTCATTTGGCAGGGGAGAGGCAGGCTTTTCCGTAAACCGGCGTGAGGCTACCGAAAAGGGAGTTGTTATTGGAATAAATGCAGAAGGGCCGGTAGATCATTCCGTACCTGTTCTGAAAGTAACGGATATGGCCGGTAGAGTGAAAGCGATACTTTTTGGTTATACCTGTCATAACACGACTTCAAGAACTTATCTGATCAATGGTGATTATTCCGGTTTTGCCCAGCTGGAAGTTGAAAAGATGTATCCCGGCACAACTGCCATGTACATAGCAGGCTGCGGCGCCGATCAGAATCCCAATCCGAGAGGCACCCTCGAACTTGCAGCCGAACATGGCAAAACACTTGCAGATGCCGTCGGAAAAGCCCTTGACGGTGAACTCATACCGCTCAGACCGCCTGTACGTACAAGCTATACCGTGACTGATCTCAATTTCAAACCAGTTGATCCTGCTGTATACAGGAATGAGATGACAGGTTCTGATATTTATATGCAAAGGAGGGCCAGACTGATACTTGAAGCATATAATAAGGGCTGGGATATGTCAACCTATAGATATCCCGTTCAGGCAGTAAGATTCAATAAAGATTTTACAATACTCGGACTGACGGGAGAAGTAGTTATCGATTATGCTATAGCTGCCAGAAAGAGATATCCCGGTGAAAACATGTTCGTAGCCGGATATTGCACAGAGGTACAATGCTATATACCTTCAAAAAGGATTCTCGCTGAGGGTGGATATGAGCCGGAAAGCAGCATGATCTATTATGGTCTGCCCGGACCTTTTAAAGATGATATTGAGGATACAATCCTTGATGCGGTTTCTATGGTAATGAAGCGTGCCGGTGCAAAATGATAATCTACGTATTATAATACGTTTTTTAATACGTTTTTTAATACGTAGATCAGGATAATAATAAATTAAATACCTGCATTAAGGGAGAGGTTTTTTTCAGATTAATAAGAAATAATTCTGCCAATTCATCTGCAATTATTATTTTTAGATTGATTTACCAAACTCAATCTAACGATAAATGATATGAAGAAGAATCTGACAGTTTTGTTGTTTTTCTGCTTTTTGCCAATCATTGCATATACGCAGAATAAATTCAACGGACTTGATCTTAACATGGGGAACCTTTACAGGCTCTCTGATGCCAAATCACGTTCTATAAGTCCCGAGAACTTCACCGGCGAAAAAGGCAAAGCCGGTATGGCCAATCCGGCCGATAAGGATAAGCCCAATACAGCTAATGCATTCAATGCAGCCCGCGACCTTGGTCAGGGCTGGAAAGTAAATCCTTATGTGAGAATTCAACCCGGAGAAACATTTACACTCGCCGAAATTGACGGTCCCGGTGCCATTCAGCATATATGGATGACTCCTGCCGGCAAGTGGCGCTACTGCATTTTCCGTATTTACTGGGATAATGAGACAGAACCGTCCGTTGAATGTCCTGTAGGCGATTTCTTTGCAATGGGATGGGGAAGCTATGCCCATCTGACATCTCTTGCTGTCTGCGTTAACCCGGGTAGTGCTTTTAACTGCTACTGGACAATGCCTTTCAGGAAAAAATGCAAAATAACCATGGAGAACATAGGTGATGCCGATCAGATGACACTCTATTATCAGATCGATTACACACTTACCGATGTCCCGGCCGATGCCGGTTATTTCCATGCACAGTTCCGCAGGACAAATCCCAATGTCACTTCCGATTACACTATCGTTGACGGTATAAAAGGCAAGGGTCACTATGTGGGTGTCTATCTGGCATGGGGAGTATTCAATAACGGATGGTGGGGAGAAGGCGAAATAAAATTCTTTATCGACGGTGATACAAAATTCCCGACAATATGTGGTACCGGAACAGAAGATTACTTCTGTGGCTCATATGATTTTGACACACGCAAAAAGAATGCCGCCGGAGTGGAAGAGGTCAACTATACGGAATTCTCCACTCCATATACAGGATTACATCAGGTTATAAGAGGAGACGGTCATTATGCCGTTATGCAGCGTTTCGGGATGTACCGATGGCACATCATGGATCCGGTACGCTTCGACAAGGACCTGAAAGTTACAATCCAGGATCTCGGGTGGCGCCAGGGAGGACGCTATCTGGCACAAAAATCGGATATCGCATCTGTTTGCTACTGGTACCAGGGCGAACCTCATGCAAAGTTCCCTGCAGTACCGGGATGGAGAGAACTGGAGGTTTATTAGTCATTTCAGAACATTTTAAATATAACAGATAAAAACTTTAAAGATGGAAAACGAAAAGAAATCAGGATCAGAGATTCAAAAAGGCATCGGCAGGCGGAAATTCATTTCAAATGCCACATTGGCAACGATAGGTACCATAGGTGCTGCAGGGATCATTTCATCATGTAACAGGAAACCACAGGAAAAATTACCGGTACTTCTTAATCAGGCTCCTGACGGTGCCGTTCTTAAAGCCGGACTTATAGGATGCGGAGGAAGAGGAACAGGTGCTGCTGCCAACTTCCTTGATGCAGGTCCAAATCTTCAGATTACTGCCCTGGGAGATATTTTCCAGGACAAGATCGATAACTGCAGAGCACAGCTTAAGAAAGAAAAGAATGTAGACATTCCTGATGATAAATGTTTTGTAGGATTTGACAGCTACCAGAAAGTCCTTGATTCGGGAGTTGACCTTGTTCTTCTCTGCACTCCTCCGCATTTCAGACCGGCACATATTGAGGCAGCAGTAAATGCAGGTAAGCATATATTCCTCGAGAAACCTTGTGCTGTTGACGCTGTGGGAGCAAGATCGGTACTCGTTTCAGTCGAAAAAGCAAAGCAGAAGGGTCTTTGCATGATCAGCGGTACTATTTACAGGGTATCAAAGGATTATATGGAAACAAAAAGAAGGGTAATGAACGGGGAAATTGGTGAGATAGTCAGCGCCCATGTCATAAGAAATGGAGGTTCGTTGTGGGTAAGAAAAAGACAGCCACAGTGGACCGACATGGAATATATGCTCCGTAACTGGGGTAATTTCTGCTGGCTTTCGGGAGATCATATTGTCGAACAGTTCATTCACCAGGTGGATCTGATGAACTGGTACCTTGGGAAGAATCCTGTAAAGGCTATAGGTTGGGGTGGACGTCAGAGAAGAGTAACAGGCGATCAGTATGACTTTTTCAGTATAGAATATGTTTATGATAACGGAATGCATACACATTGCGCAGCCCGCCAGATATCCGGCTGTTCAAACCTTACAAAGGTTCAGATCGTTGGTACTGAAGGATATGCCGATGCAAAGGGAATACTATATAATCTGAAGGGTGAAGAAATATGGAAATATCCTAAACCCGAGGAATCTGATCCTGACCAGACCTGGGCAGTGAAAGATCCGTTCGTCCAGGAGCATATCAATCTTGTAACTGGTATCAGAACAGGTAATGTTGTAAATGATGCCGAAGCACAGGTAATGTCGACACTCGTAACAATTATGGGTCGTGAATCGGCTTATACCGGGAAGGATGTTACCTGGGAGGAACTGATGAATTCCGATCAGCGACTCGGTCCGACTACTTATGAATTCGGACCGGTACCGGGAATTCCCGAAACTATACCAGTAATCGGAAATGAACCGAATTTAACATAAACGATTATGAACAGACGTCAGTTTACCAGGCAAACCATCATGGCTGCAGCTATGGCATCGGTTGCTGCAGTTCCCGGCTTCCCGGGAATTGTTCTTCCCCCTTCACGGACTATAAAAAAAGGAATAATGTGGGGAAGCAATGGGGTTGGAAAAACCATTTCAGAGAAATTCCAGTCGGCTAAAGCAGCAGGTTTTGATGGTATCGAGGCTATGAGCCATCTCGACCGCAATGAAGTGCTTAAAGCGATGGAAGCAACCGGCTTACCGGTACCAAGTGTTTGCGGTGCCATGCACTGGAAATACCTCCTGTCAGACCCCGATCCCCAGGTAAGGGCAAACGGTGTCGAGGCTCTTAAACTATCACTCGAGGATGCTAAAGCATTCGGATGCGATACAGTTTTGCTTGTCCCGGGACGGGTTACTGACACCGTCAGCTATGATGAATGCTGGAACAGATCGACGGAAGAGATTAAAAAGGCTATTCCACTGGCAGAAAAGCTCAACGTGAAGATCGCAATTGAGAATGTCTGGAACAACTTCCTTCTGAGCCCTATCGAAGCGGCAAATTATGTCGATCAGTTCCGGACACCTGTTGTCGGATTCTATTTCGATTGCGGGAATATCCTTGCATACGGATGGCCGGAACAATGGATAAGGATCCTGGGGAAGAGAATTGCCAAGGTTCACATCAAGGAATACAGTAACAAAATAGCCGCCACACAGGGAAAATCTGCAGGATTTAAAGTAAATCTCCGTGAAGGCGATGTTAACTGGCCCGAAGTGATGAAAGCCCTCGATGAGATCGGATATCACGACTGGGCAACAATTGAGCAGCCGGGTGGTAATACTCCTGAAGGATTGAAGGATCTGTGTGACAGACTGAGGTTAATAATAGAAAGTTGAAAGAACGGCACAACGGCTCAACGGCTCAGAGGCGCAGGGGCAAAAAGGCACAGGGCTGAAAAGGGACAGGGGAGAGAGGATAGTGAAGGCACCGGCGAGTCAGGTGTTGCGGCGTTATGGTGTTACGGCGTTACGGTGTTGCGGTGTTACGGCATTACGGTGTTGCGGTGTTATGGTGTTACGGTGTTACGGTGTCATGGCGTTACGGTGTTGGGGTGCTGAGGTATTTGGTTGCCGGAACAGAATATTATAAGTAAATTAAATTAAGATGAAAAGACATTTGACTTATCTGTTAACAGGTTTAGCAGGTCTTGGTTTTCTATTGGTTTCCTGCTCGGAAAAAGAGAGAGTAACCAATGTCGGACATAAGTTCAATGAACACTATTCCGGAGAATATCTGAACCGGATTGCTTTCCCGATAGGAGGGATAGGTGCCGGAATGTTTTGTCTTGAAGGAACGGGTGCCATTTCACATATGTCGGTAAGGAACCGTCCGGAAGTCTTCAATGAACCCTGTATGTTTGCAGCGGTAACCGTGAAAGGAATTGAAAATGGTTCGAGGATCATTGAAGGCCAGGTACCTTTATGGAAGCATTTCGGTCTGCCAGGTTCGGGTAACGGATCAGGAGGAACAACCTGGGGGCTGCCACGTTTTAAAAACGCCGGCTTCCTGGCGAGATTCCCTTTTGCATCAATCGAATTATCTGATGAACAACTGCCTCTTGACGTGACAATCAGGGGCTGGAGCCCGTTCATCCCGACCGACGCCGATAATTCAAGCCTTCCGGCCGGAGCTCTTGAGTATACTTTTAAGAATACCGGCAATTCAAAAATCGAAGCAGTATTTTCCTATAATTCGAAGAACTTCATGAAGCAGTCCGGTGGTAAAGCAAGGATAAAGCCAATTTCTGGAGGATATATCTTGTCGGAGGAAGGAACGAAAGAGAACCCGGAAAAGAAGGGCGATTTTGCCATTTTTACCGGGGAAACCGGAGTGATAGTCGATCATTGCTGGTTCAGGGGCGGTTGGTGGGATCCGCTTACAATTACCTGGAATACAATCCTCAGGGCAGAGACAAGAAATACTTCACCGGCTGATGCTGATGCCCCGGGTGCATCATTATACCTGCCTTTTGAACTCGGTCCGGGTGAATCAAAGACAATCAGGCTGATGATGACATGGTATGTTCCGGATACCAATCTGAAATACGGACAGGATTCAGAAGAACCCGATAATGAAGAATGTAATGATCCTGCCTGTTCGTGTAAGGACCCATTCTATAAACCCTGGTATTCCGGTAAATTCACATCGGTAAATGAGGTAGCTGAATACTGGAAAACAAATTACAATGATTTGCTTCAGAAATCTGAGCTTTTCAGCACTTCATTCTACAAAAGCACACTTCCTCC
>CAYPHL010000047.1:0-14181 GCA_964410385.1 uncultured Rikenellaceae bacterium
ATGGGTATTTTTCAGGTGTGGTCAAATACAAATGAAATTTTTACCTTTGAAGGCTTAAATCATTTGCTATGAATTCTATTAACCGCCGTAGTTTTATAAAGACATCAGTTATGGGTGGTATTGCAGCCACCTTTACAGGCTCTTTCAGTAATATTTCAGGAATTGGTCCCGTTAAGATTGACTCACAGCTGGCATCCCGTGTTTCAATAACAACGGGTGATAACCGTGCCGACATTGCTTTCAGGTCTCTTGAGCCGTTCTCGAAGGAGATACGACGGGCCATCGGTAACCGCAGGGTAATTATTAAACCCAATAATGTATCGATGACAATACAGCTCGCAGCGACCCATGTCGATACACTTGAGGGAGTCCTTGAATTTCTTAAGTCGATAAGAAAGCTTGATAATGTAATAATTGCCGAGTCTTCGGCTCCCGGCCCCGCAATTGAGGGATTCAGTAATTTCGGCTATCTCAGGCTGGCAGAGAAATATCCGGTAAAGCTTGTCGATCTCGATAATGAGGGCTCGGAAATATTGTATGTTTTTGATGAAAAGGATTTCAGACCTCATCCCGTCAGGTTTTCGAAACCACTTCTGGATACGGATTCATATATAATCTCTGTGGCAAGGATGAAGACTCACGACCGTGCGGTGGTTACCCTTTCGCTGAAGAACATTATTTTCGGAGCGCCAATAAAGGATCCGGGTTTTTCATGGGGTAAAGACCGGAAGGCAGGGGCCCGGAGCGACAAAGCCATTGTTCACGGAAGCGGCTTCAGGGGGATCAATTATAATTTATTTGACCTGGCTCCAAAGCTTCATCCTCATCTTGCCCTGATTGACGGATTTGAGGGTATGGAAGGGAATGGCCCTAACAATGGCACACCTGTTGATCACCGGGTTTGTATTGCAAGCACAGACTGGCTTGCAGCTGACCGCGTCGGTGTCGAACTGATGGGTGTCGATTTTGCAAAAGTCGGGTATCTTAATTATTGTGCTCAAAACCGTCCGGGAATTGCCGACCTAAGTAAAATAGAGGTCATTGGTGAAAGAATAAGCAATCATATAAGGCCTTACAAACTCAGCGATAACATCGAAAAACAGCTGATCTGGATGAAACCGGCAGTCTGATATAATTTATTTGACTCGTATTTCATTCTTTCATAACTTTATGACAATGAATCAGTGAAATGGCGAGTTTAATCTCCGGTTTCGGGTACGACATATTCATTAGCTATCGCCAGAAGGACAATAAACATGGAGGCTGGGTAACAGAGTTTGTCGAACATCTGAAGGGTGAGCTGGAGGCCACATTCAAGGAGGATATTTCAATTTATTTCGATGAGAATCCACACGACGGGCTTCTTGAAACTCATGATGTGGATGAGTCTCTTAAGGAAAAACTGAAGTGTCTGGTATTCATTCCAATCATATCACGGACCTATTGCGATCCAAAGTCATTTGCCTGGGAACATGAATTTAAAGCATTTATTGATCAGGCATCGGCAGACCAGTTTGGATTAAAAGTAAAATTGCCCAACGGAAATGTTTCAAGCAGAGTACTTCCGGTACGTATTCACGATCTTGATATAACTGACGTTAAGCTTTGTGAATCGATCCTTAACGGGGCAATACGCTCTATAGATTTTGTTTATAAGGAACCCGGAGTAAACCGGCCTCTTACCCGGGAAGATGATGAAGAAAAGAACCTGAACAGGACCAGGTACAAGAACCAGATTAATAAAACAGCCAATGCAATCAGGGAAATCATTTCAGGGTTAAGATCAGAACCCGTTGCATCAGAAGTGGCCACAGCCCTTTCATCTGAATCGTGGACTGACTCAGGAGAAGACTCTAAGCGGAGGCTTAAATCATCGGGGAAAATATTCTCAGGAAAATCATTACGGCGACTCATAGTTCTTCTTCTGGTGATCCTTGGCTTTGCAGTTACATATGAGATTTACAGGATAATAAGCCTCTCAGCTGTTTCAAAGACGATTGCCGTCATTCCCCTGACATATCCCGGGAATGATACCATACTGAAGGATTTTGGGGATATCTATACTGAAGCAATCCATGATAAGCTTACCGAAATAAAAAACATTACTGTGAGGTCCAGATTATCAGCACTTCAGTACAGAAATACAGGGAAAACACTCCAGACAATTCGTAAAGAGCTTGGCATTAATTATCTGGTTGGCGGTAATATCAGACGTGACGGTGAAAAAGTAATTGTCTGGATTAATCTGGTTTCTGCAAGGAGGGATAAAAACCTCTGGTCGGGAGAATATGAATGGGATAAAGACAGAATACCCCGGTCGGTACAGGAAATAATCAAGGCGATCATATATAATCTTGGTTCGAAACTCTCACCTGAGGAATTAAAGCAGGTTGAATCGGAGCCGACACAGAATTCTGAGGCCAATTTAAATTTCCGGCTCGCAAACAGTATTTCGTATGATGCATGGTCATCTTTTACGATGGGTAAAAAACTTATGAGCTATACAAGTTTTACATCGGCAGTGATTGCTTACAGCAAAGCAATAGAGAAAGATACACTTTTTGCAAGGGCTTATGCAAACCGTGCCATTGCCCGATCATGGGGATACTATTCGGGAGAACTTGATTCAACTCATATTGAAGAATGCCGGAAGGATGCTGAAAAAGCTCTGCTTATCAACGGGGAACTGCCTGAAGCCCGGACGGCAATGGGATTCTATCATTATTACTGTAAAAATGAATTTGACAGAGCCCTTGAACAATTCAGTATTGCAGCAGAGCTTTCTCCCGATGACTATCAGCCATTATTCCATATGGCAATGGTATACAGGAGAAAAGGCGATTGGTTAAAGTCCCAGGAACTTATCAGGAAGGTTATTAAATACGATCCCCAGGAAGCGCTGTACCTTACCAATATAGGATTGTCCTATTCATATTTACACGATTATGATTCTGCCCTCCTGTTCCACCAGAAGGCTATCGATATGATGCCATCATGGTCGACCCCCTATATACATAAGATCTATGCCCTGTTTTTTAAAAATGGAAATACAAACGGAGTAAAAAATGTGCTGGACAGCGCCGTTGCTAAAAGCGGTAATGAATTTCCGGAATTATCAATTCAGCTTGATATTTATGAAAGGAAATACACTGATGCATTAAAGAAAACAGATAAATTAACTGTTTCTGACGTCAGGTTCAAGGGTAAGAAGTACTTGTATAAGGCATTAATCTATAAATATTTAAAGGATTCATCAAATGCCATTGCTTATTTCGATTCAGCTCTTGTCAGTCTGAATAATGATCTTCAGGAGAGTTTTAAGGATCCGGAATTTCACATCAACTGTGCTTTCGCCAATGCAGGTCTGGGAAACAAGCTTTCCGCAATTACAGAAGGAGAGAGAGCACTTGATCTTTCAGAGAATGATAAGTTATATCAGAATATTATAATTGTCAGCATAGCTCAGGTTTATACAATGGCAGGGTCCTTTGATAATGCCATAAATGCACTGGAGTACCTGTTAATGAATCCTTCCTGGTTCTCAGTAAAATTGCTTAAGCTCGATCCGGCGTGGGAGCCATTGGCAAACATTCCTGCGTTTCAGACCCTGATCAATAAATATTCGGCAATATAATTTTAGAAGTCAGGCATGCCTGACAAGAGATGTTAAACCTTAAATCAAAGATTATGAGTGAACTTGGAGAAAAAGCAGGATCCCATGGGCCTTTCCCACCATTTTTTATGCTGGCCAGAGAATACGACTTTGGATTGTCTGAGAAAGAAGTGCACATGCTGAACAAAGTCTTATTTGATGCTATGCTGCAATATTCGGAGGATTGCGCAAATGCAGAAAAGAAAATGATAGATACCGTTCAGACGTATCTAAAGAGGATTAATTTCCTGGAGCGTTGAGATTTCGCTGCAGGCCTGTGGTTTTGATCGCTTTCGAGGAATTTGATAACCTCGGAACAGGATATCTTTGCTCCATCTTGTCAAAAAATGGGTATGAAACAAATGTTATAGATTTCAGGTACAGTAATTACCAGATCCTGGAGCTGATAAAAAAACTGAATCCTGTGATAATTGGATTCTCCGTAATCTTTGATCTGTATATTGATAAGTTCCGGAAGCTGGCAGGACTTCTGAGGAGGGGCGGGATAAAATGCCATTTCACAGCCGGCGGCCATTATGCAACCCTGAGATATAAAGAGCTTTTTGATCTTATCCCGTCACTTGATTCTATCATCAGGTTCGACGGGGAATATACTCTTCTTGAACTGACACGATGCATTGCTTCAGGAATTGAATGGAGAAAAATAAGAAGTATTGTATATAAAAGTCAGGATAAAATAATCAGTAATCCTCTTCTTCCCCTTGAAAAGGATCTTGATAAGTATCCTTTCCCGGTGAGATTTCCTTTGAGAGATTATGCATTTGGCAAAAAGTATGCTGCTGTTCTTGCGGGAAGAGGTTGTATCTATAACTGCTCATATTGTTGTTTGAGGGAATATTACAGGCTGGTTCCCGGTCCGGCAAAGAGGATCAGGAGTCCTCAGAATGTTACAAGGGAAATGGAATTGCTTGTTCACGAAAAAGAGTGTTCAGTATTCCTGTTCCAGGATGATGATTTCCCGATTAAAGCAGGCAGGGATTCAGAATGGATAAAAGCATTCTGTGAAGACCTGGCTCAAAAAAAATTGAGCGACAAAATAATGTTGAAAATCAACTGCCGGCCGGACGAAATCCGGGAGGATATCATTGAAATGATGAAATGTAATGGCCTGTTTCTTATTTTCATCGGGATAGAAGATGGAACAGATGCCGGATTGAAAAGGCTGAACAAACACATGACTGTTGCAGAATGTCTTAACGGGATTGAGATTCTTAAAAGATCCGGAATAGATTTCGATTACGGATTCATGCTCTTCCAACCTTCAACAACCTTCGGATCTGTAAATGAAAATCTGGATTTCCTGAAACTGATTTGCAGCGACGGAAGTACTCCTGTAATGTTCAATAAATTGATGCCCTGTTTTGCCACACCCGTTGAGAAGGAACTTAGAAAAGAAGGGAGGCTTCTGGGGACCCGGGGTTACCTGGATTATAAGTTCCATGAAGAAGCAATGGACAGATATTATAGCTTTATTTTTGAATGTTTTTCAGAATGGCTGAATGATCCGGGAGGGATAGTAAATTTATCGAGATGGGCAAGAATTTATTATTCAGTATATTCCCGTTATTATGGTCTGTCGCCGGAGATCAGCCTGATAAACAACAGGATCCGGAAAGCGATTACCGAAAGCAATAAATTTATTCTGAGTACAATGAAAGAACTCGCCAGCTTATTTAAAATTTCTGAAAATGGCCGGGCAATGAAAAGTACACTGGAAGACGTCAGACGAAATATCAGTTCACACCATGAGGATTATGTTGAACAGATAAAAAGAACAGTAACTGACATAATAAAGATTGAGGAGGTTAAAGTTTCTTAGATTTTTATTCCTATCACTAATATATCATCTGTCTGGTCCTCATCGTTTTCATCTCTCCATTTCTCCAATTCCTCATACAACCGGTCGCTCTGTTCGGGCATCGGCAGGTTCCCGATCGCCAGCAAAAGATCTTTAAACCTGCCTCTCTGGTATTTCTTATGGGAACTGCCTCCGAACTGATCTGCAAATCCGTCAGAAGACAAATAGATAGTATCTCCATTTTTCACTCTGATCCTTTCCGAGACGAAAGCACACTGATCATTTTCATCGCAACCTTCTATCGAATTCTGAGGTTTATATTCGAAGAGACCATTACGTGTGATATGATATAAAGGTATTCCTGCCCCGGAATATGTAAGGATATTTTTAGTTTTATTGAGAGAACAAAATGCTATGTCCAGATCATCTGAAATTCCCGATCCCTCTTCATCGCGGCGAAGGAACCTGTGAATTTTTGTAAAGAGATGATTCAGTATATCGCGGGGATCGGATAATTTAAGTTCATTTACAGCCTGATCGAGAATTCCGTAGCCAATTATGCTGAGAAGTGCTCCCGGAATACCATGTCCGGTGCAGTCGGCTGCCGCAAAATAATTAAGGTTTCCCTGTCTGCTGAAAAAATAAAAATCACCGCTGACTATATCTTTAGGTTTAAACAGGACAAAGCTTTCAGGAAAACACTCCCTTATAAACAGATTGTCAGGCAGGAAGGTTTCCTGGATATGCTTTGCGTAATTGTAGCTGTCTTCGATCTCGGCTATTGCTTCCTCAATTTTTTTGTTCCTGGTTCCGACAATTTCCTCGACTACGGGGGTCAGGTTTACCAGGTTCCTTATCTGTGCATTCAGCTTACGGGTCTCTTCAAGGATTTTGTGGATACTGCTTTGTGGTTTTATTGCATAGGGCAGTTTGCATATCTTTCCCGGATCAGCAGGATAAGCTTCAAAGTCAATATCTTTCAGTAAAGCCGGAATCAGTCTGACAAGTTCACGATCTTTCTCTTTTTCGGATTCATCAAGATCGTCATATTGAATAATACTGGGATGGGTTTTTTCCCTGCTGTTCTTTTGTTCTCCATAAATCCAGCCGTTGAGTATCTTATTCCAGTACCATCTCAGGTGTTCAACCCTTGCCATTACTTCAATCTCCTGTTCATTAAGACGCAGCGAAGCCGGGCTGAATCCCTTTCTTACAGGCCGGACACGGTAACCTGCCGATAATAGCTTTGCAGGAATATGTAATGCATTATCGAGGTTCGACGATTTAATATCCTCCGGCAGATCTTCAAAACGGACATTACTAAAAGATTCTGCATCCGCACCTGTATAAAACCATGAAAAGTGAGGTTTTTTTTCTGACCCGGCATCTCTCCTGGTTATATCATGCAGATAACGTGAGTGAAGAGCCTTTGCAAGCTTTTTTACCAGTGCAATGCTTATCTCAGTAACCTCTTCAGGTCTGACCAGTTCAAATCCTGCACTTTTTAAAACAGGTGGGATAAGGTAATTAAGTTCGATATAAAAACGTCTTTCCTTTTCAGGAAGCAGTCTGAACGGGACATTGATACTTCCACCTTTTTTCTGAGGAAGGAAAATCTTTTTATAATCATTTTCAGCAAGTTTCTCAAAACTGTCATATGGGATCAGACAGGTCCTGCAGAAATCTTTAACAGGGCGGATGAAAAGACCCAGGGATATGAGTTTCAGGGGGACACATGATGCAAAAATATACCAGGGCGATTTTTCCTCCGGGCTGAGCCTGCTGAAATCGCTTGTTAAGTCAACTGGCGGAGAAAACGTATATTGTGGCCTGCCTATCAGGTTATAATAATCTTCTGCTGCCTTTTCGATGAGTAAGATTCCATTTTCCGGCCAGCCTCCGGAAAACTTCTTCAGCCATTCATCATCCGGGCAATACAGGACGCTAATCCAGTCCTGCATTTCTTTCTCCTGGGACTTTCTTGTCATTTTACATCAGGGCTGTCCGGCAAGCCTTATCTCATTCCATGTCTTTAAGATTATATTCGAATGGAAATCTTGCGATCCTCGATATTTCCCTTCCCGATTCCAGCATGTCATTGTCATCCTTTTCATAATGCCATTTCACTGAGATATTTTTCCCCTTTGCACGGGCTGAGGCTATCTGCTTGCACAGATCAAGAATATATTTTGCCGATGATGAATTAAAATACTCGAAGTCGAGATTGAAAATCACCGGGTCCCCGGTTTCAGGCAGACTGCCGGGAAAAGCAGAAAAATCATCGAACCAGCTGAGAATTTCAGAATAAAAACCGGCTACATCCGGAGGCCTTGATTCCCCTGAAATTTCGAAAAGGTTCCTTTCAGGATCTAAAATCACTTTTGGCGAATTAGTCGTCTTTTCGATAATTAGCTTTCTCATGGCATTTTTGGTTACTGAAATTTGTATTTCGAACTCCGAAAAACCATTATTATGATCCGTAAATTCATATTTTACAATGTTTTCCGATTTTAATCTCATAATTATGAATCCAAGTTCAGCCCCGTTTTCTTCAGGTTTTGATTCCCTGTTTATCTTTTCTTCATACAGACGGATCAGATCCTGGGTGCCGAGTTTATTTATATGATCGATTATTCTGACAAGCCTTGGTTTTTTTTCTTCACGGACAGCGTTCCCTGTCTTTATAATTATTTTATCTCCCCGGTCAGCAGCAGATATGAATGGCTTCTGCCTCACACAGGGAGGACAATCCCTGAGAGAGTGTTTTGCAATGTTTTCAAGACATTCAACAAGTATTGAATATACCCTCCTTGCAATTATCTTCGGAAGCCTTGAGAATTCATCATTCTTTTTAAGATCCGTAAGCAGGCGGTCAATGATACCGTAGTCAACCGGACCTGAATAATCCAGGATTTTTCCTGCTCCCGACATAATTTTATTCTTTTATATCAGAAATACTTAAATCAATTATCACAAGGTAAGTATTTTTAATATACTGTCATTAACTGCTGATAACTTTTATATTAAAAATCCCTGAATTGAATTAATTTAGACAAAGATATTCTTCAACAGATATATTGCTGATGATATCATGAACAGGAATTGCCTGAAAGTATCAAAGTTATAGTATGAGCGAATCAATCTTGAACGCACTTGTGCAGCTTTTTGCACTTATCGCCGATATACATGATGTAACAGTGATCACCTCACGGGGGAAGGATATTGTGAAAACTTTCCTTTCCAGGCATCTTAACAATGAACAGGTTTCGATATATATGAACAGGTTTGAAGAGTACCTGACAACATATACTGCCGACAACATTGAAAGAGATAGTATTAGAGACCGGAAAAGGCTTTCTCTGAATGCGGTTAAGATACTTGCAATTTGCCAGAAGATAAATGAAGAGCTGCAACAGAAACAGAAAATCTATGTCCTGGTACAATTGCTTGATTTCATTTCACTGGGAGAAGAGATTACCGAAAATGAGCTCGATTTTCTGTCAACTGTTGCAGACTCATTCTTTGTGCCTCACACTGAATACCGTGATATTAGAAGTTTTGTAATTAACGATTCCGGAGATATAATTGACAGTAAGAAAGTAATATTTATCAACAACAGGAAGGAACCGGAACAGAAAGATTTAAAGCACATATTCAATGAACATCTGGGGGGCACCCTTACCTTTCTGTACATTGCCAGCACAAACACATATATCCTCAGATATCAGGGAACTGAAGATCTGTATCTTAACGGTCAGAATATTATTCAGGGTCAGACATATATTTTTGACCGCGGATCGACTATCCGCGGATCGGGGATTAAAACTATCTATTATTCGGATGTTGTCAGCCAGATATCAGGTGCGGCATTCAGGTACAAGGTAAGCCTGGATGCTGTTGATGTTTCATTCAGGTTCCATAACAGCGATAACGGGATCCATGATCTCATCTTCCACGGGGAAGCCGGAGAACTGGTTGGTATTATGGGTGGAAGCGGTGTAGGTAAATCAACAACCCTGAGCATTCTTAACGGAACACTGAAGCCGCAGTCGGGGGAGGTAAGGATAAACGGTTATGATCTTTATGACAGTAATGATAAGGGCAAACTGAAGGGGGTAATTGGCTACGTTCCGCAGGATGATCTTCTTATCGAAGAGCTTACGGTTTTCCAGAACATCTGGTTCAATGCAAAGATGTGTCTGAATAATCTTAGTGAAGAAAAGATGCTTGAAGCTGTGAACAGGATACTGGTTGATTTTGATCTGGATGAAATAAAAGATCTGAAGGTGGGGAATCCTCTTAATAAAGTAATTAGCGGGGGACAGCGCAAGAGAGTGAATATTGCTCTTGAACTTTTACGTGAACCTACAATTCTCTTTGTCGATGAGCCGACCTCGGGCCTTTCATCTGTGGATGCCGAAGCTGTTATGAGCCTCCTGAAGGAACAGACTCACAAGGGAAAACTGGTTATTGTAAATATTCATCAGCCCGGTTCTGAGGTGTTCAAGATGTTCGATAAGATAATGATAATTGACAAGGGAGGATACCAGGTTTATTTCGGAAATCCCGTGGAGGCGATAGTTTATTTTAAGACTATGACCAGGCATGCCAATCCCGAAGAGGATCAGTGCGTCAAATGCGGGAATGTTGATACTGACCAGATCCTTCAGATAGTTGAGGCAAAGGTTGTCGATGAGCAGGGAAGAGCTACCAGGATAAGAAAAGTTACCCCTAGGGAGTGGGCGGAGAAGTTCAGGGAAAAACGGGCCAGAAAAGGTGAAGATAAAATAAGACAGAAACAGGCGATCCCGGAGAATAATTTCAGTATTCCGGGATTATTAAAGCAGTCCGGGATCTTTTTTACCCGCGATCTGCTCTCAAAACTTTCCGATAAGCAATATCTTCTCATAAGTCTGCTCGGTCCGCCGGTCCTTGCTTTTCTCCTGGCATATTTCACCCGGTATTCAAGCGGCGGGATCTATAAATTCAGCGGAAATGATAATATAACACCTTATCTTTTCATGTGTATTATAACCTCACTGTTTTTCGGGCTCATGGTGAGCTCTGAAGAGATAGTGAGAGACAGAAAGATCCTGAGGAGGGAATCTTTCCTGAATCTGAGCTGGTTCAGCTACCTGAATTCAAAAGTCATGATTCTTTTCCTTATCTCAGCCATACAGACTGTTTCATTTACACTTATTGGTAACTTCATTCTGGGGATAAAGGGAATGACATTCACTTACTGGTTCGTGTTATTTACAACATCATGTTTTGCAAATATTCTTGGGCTTAACATTTCGGCCGCTCTTAATTCGGTTGTAACTATCTATATTATAATTCCTTTTATTATTATACCTCAGCTGCTCTTCAGCGGTGTTCTTGTGAAATACGAAAAGCTGCATCTTACCAGCATTTCCTCTCAGGAATATGTTCCGGTCATTGGCGATCTGATGACTGCAAGATGGTCATTTGAAGCTCTGGCTGTTGCCCAGTTCAGGGATAATGCCTATGAGAAGAATTACTTCAGTCACAGGGCAAAAGTTAGTGAACATACTTATAACGGTATGCTGATTGACCATCTGAAATTAAATCTGCAGGAAATATCAATGTTCAGAGATAGCGTTCAATACCGTAATGATGTTACGAACAAGCTCAGGAACCTCAGCTTTTATATAGATGAGCTGTCAGAAGGAGCAGGTATTACCGCGGGGCAATGGAAATCTGATCTTAGCCCCGGGAGATTCACTTCAGAAACTGAAAATGCAGCCAGGCAGTGGCTCGACTCCATTAAAACAGGTATTTATTCGGAATTCCGGAAACGGGCTAACAACGATGTAGACCAGGTAACAGACACCCTTGCAAAGGCATTGGGTGATGAAGGGCTGGTTGCGTTGAAAGATAATTATGAGAATAAGTGGTTGAGAAGTCTTGTACTGAGCCATGACCGCAAGGAGGCCATCGATGAAGTCCGTGGAAAGATAATAAGGAAGTTTGAGCCGGCCTATATGAATGCCACATCGAAGTTTGGTCGTGCACATTTCTATGCACCCTTTAAAAGGATCGGCAATTTAAGGATCAATACCTGGCTCTTCAACATAATTGTTATATGGGCAGGCTCTCTGGTCTTATACCTAGTTCTGTATTACAACCTTATCAGGAAATTCCTTGAATATATCGAGAACCTGAGATTGCCCAAGCCTGAGATTTAGTCCGCCATAGGAGGATCATTCTTCAGCTTTCGGACTATGTGTTTCAGGCTTCATCTGGGGAAACAGCAGGACATCCTGGATTGAAGGCTGGTTGGTGAGAAGCATTGTCAGTCTGTCAATTCCTATACCCATTCCGGAAGTAGGCGGCATACCATATTCGAGAGCCCTTACAAAATCGAGATCTATGAACATTGCTTCCTCATCGCCTTTCTCTGATAGTCTGAGTTGCTCCTGGAACCTCTCCAGCTGATCGACAGGATCATTCAGTTCCGAATAGGCATTGGCTATTTCCTTACCGTTTATCATCAGTTCAAATCTCTCGGTGAGGCCTGGTTTGCTGCGATGCATTTTAGTCAGCGGCGAAGTTTCTGTCGGATAGTCGGTAATAAATACCGGTTGAATATAGTTCCGCTCGCATTTCTCGCTGAAGATCGCATCTATAAGCTTTCCTTTTCCCATCTCCGGACTATGATCTACACCTAACCTGTCGCAGACCTTCCTGAGTTCCTGTTCATCCATTCCGCTGATATCAACACCGGTATGCTCCAGTATCGCATCCAGCATGCTTATCCGTTTAAAAGGGGGAGTCAGATTGATTAACCTGTCACCATACATGATCTCGGTCTTTCCATGCAGGTCCATCGCAACCTTGCTGATAATCTCCTCTGTGAAGTTCATCATCCAGTTATAATCCTTGTAGGCAACATAGATCTCCATTACAGTGAATTCCGGATTATGGCTTCTGTCCATACCCTCATTCCTGAAATCCTTTGCAAATTCATAAACTCCCTCGTAACCTCCGACGATAAGCCGTTTAAGGTAAAGTTCGTTTGCAATTCTCAGATAAAGAGGAATATCCAGAGTGTTATGATGTGTTATGAAAGGCCTTGCAGCTGCTCCTCCCGGAATAGGCTGAAGGATCGGGGTTTCTACTTCGAGATAACCTTTCGAATTGAATAACTCACGCATTGTTTGAATGATCCGGGTCCTTTTCCTGAAAACTTCACGGGTTTCAGGATTTACTATCAGATCGACATAGCGCTGCCTGTACCTCATCTCAGGGTCTGTAACAGCATCATACAATACTCCGTCCTTTTCCTTTACGATGGGAAGCGGACGAAGGGATTTACTGAGGATAGTAAATTCCTTAACGTGAACAGTTGTCTCACCCGTCTGGGTCCTGAATACAAAACCTTTTACCCCGATAATATCCCCGATATCGAGAAGCCGTTTGAAAACTGTATTGTACATTGTTTTATCCTCACCCTGACAGATATCATCGCGGCGGACATAGATCTGTATCCTTCCTGAAGAGTCCATGAGTTCAGCGAAAGAAGCATTGCCCATGATCCTCCTGCCCATAATTCTTCCAGCGAGGGAAACATCCCCGAAATTATTTTTTTCAGGACTGAAATTTTCGTGGATAACCCCGGCATATACATTTGTTTTATATTCTGCAGCCGGATAGGGATTGATCCCAAGCTTCCTCAGTTCATCAAGTGCATTCCTTCTTATCTGTTGCTGTTCGCTCAGCGGAATAGTAATCATAGCCTTAAAAAAATTTGTGCAAATATATTAAAATAACAGCTTCAGGCTATGTCGTATTTTCAGCCTTGCATTGCAATGAGATCGTTCCTGAATTTTTCCCGCAGCAGGATTGTCACCGGTCCGGGTACACCATTTCCGACCGTCCTGTTATCAATCTGTATTACAGGTGCGACCTCAAATGAGGTATTTGTTATGAATGCTTCTGAAATATCTCCGAGTCTGCTTTCTGCTACAGGAGACTCCCTGACAGGTATGCCTGACTGACGGGCGAGGCGTAAAACATTTTTCCTTGTGATACCCGAAAGGATGTTGTTTGATTCAGGATGAGTATAGAGAACATCCCCGGCAATAAAAAACACGTTGGAATGGGCGCATTCGGTAACCAGTCCGTCCCTAATAAATATACATTCGAGACAGCCACGTTCCACAGCTTTCTGGAAAGAAAGGATATTAGGGAGAAGTGAAACCGATTTGATATCGCACCTGTTCCATCGTGGTTCTTTCGTGGTCATCACCCTTATGCCTCTTCCGATCATTTCCGGATCAGGTCTGAAAGCCCAGGCATTTGCATAAACTGTTGAAGGTATTGAAGGGGTGGGAAAGGCATGTGTCCTTTTTGCAGCACCCCGTGTTACCTGCAGGTATACAAGGGAGGGCTTTGAATTAAGCTGGTTCCTTTCAATAAGCTCTGCGGCGACATCCGGAAAAGAATCCGCTTCCGGCCAGTCGAGCATCAGCTCTTTCAGGCTTCTTTTTAGTCTCCACATGTGTCCTTCCATATCATAAAAGAATCCCTGGTACCATCGCACCACTTCATATATCCCGTCGGCAAACAAAAAACCACGATCATCAGGGCTTATTCTTACTTCATCTTTGGGGAGGAATTTTCCGTTGAAATATGTTATGTCCATGTTACAAGGTGTTACGGTGCTACGGTGTTACGGTGTTACGGT
>CAYPHL010000047.1:14281-28360 GCA_964410385.1 uncultured Rikenellaceae bacterium
ATGTTATGTCCATGTTACAAGGTGTTACGGTGCTACGGTGTTACGGTGTTACGGTATTATGGCATAGCGGCACAGCGGTACAGCGGCTCAAGGGCTTATTATATGTCAGGTTCAATAATTTCAGGTTCATAGTTAATTTTGGACCGGGCTTCTTCGGGGCTTGATGCATTTCCGCATGCAGCCTGTACAAAGAGGGAGGCTCCGAGGACTGTAGTCTCTTTCTGGCTGATTATTTTCAGGGGAACACCTGAATATTGAGCCCTAAGTCTGTTCCAAAGCCTGTTTCTTGAACCTCCTCCGACACATAAAATACTTTCGGTTCTGAAACCTCCGGCATTTTCAAGCGCTCTTTTCCCCTCTGCCAGCCTTAGTGACAGAGCTTCAAGCATAGCACGGTAAATTTCATCGCGTGTTGATTCCATAGTCAGACCAAGGATCTGGCCGCCGGGTTTGCCTTTCAATTCTTCATAGAATTTAGGCACAACAACAACCCCGTTACAACCGGGCGGCACTTTTTCAGCTCCGGTTATCATTGTTTCATAGACATCACCGGTCACACCCTCATACAGATTTTTCCTTGCCCATTCCAGAACGCCGGATGCGATCCACTGATTACCTATATCATATAAGCCCGGCCTTGCGTCCAGTTCAGTTGTAATGGACAGCTCGAGCTGTTCGCTGCCGGTCTTATAGCTTTCGGATCTTACCATGAGGATCTCCCATGTGCCGGAACTGAGTACAGGCTGATTGATCTCAGCACCGGAACCAAATATAGCAAACTGTGTATCATGTCCGGCGGCAACAACGGGTACACCTGAGGGTATTCCTGTCAGGGCGGAGGCATTCGGACTGATCCGGCCGGTTATAGTCCCCGGTTCGGCAATTTCCCCGAACTTATCAGCGGAGAATCCTATTCTGTCAAGAATATCCGGTGAGAACTTCCTCGAAGCAAGGCTGGTTGTCATTGAAGTGCCGGCCATTGTCGTATCGTTAACCATCTCACCGGTAAGAAAAAATGAGAAAACGGAAGGCATGAAAAGGAATCTGTAACTCTTTTCTATAAGTTCCGGCTTCTGTTCCCTGAACCAGATTAGCTTATTTATTGTATTGAATGTAAAAGGAAGGACACCACATTCACTGTAAAGGTCTGCAAGCGGAATATATTTCCCGATGTTCTCCATAATTGGGGCAGTCCTTTCACACTGCCACGAAATAACCGGATAAAGCATATTACCAGATCTGTCGAAAAGGGTACCGTCAACTCCGAATGTAGTAATGGTTACTCCCGCGATATCACTGCAATTGATCTTTCCGGTAACAGATAAGGATGCGGTACACATTTTTTGCCATATCGCTTCTGTATCCCATATCCTCCATGCAGGATTGAAGGGATCGGGCGATGTATTATTAGGCGAAGAATGAGAGGCAATTACTGAGCCTTTGCTGTCAATGGCTATGGCTCTTACGTTTGTTGCACCGCAGTCAAAAACAATAACAATATCTCCTCCGGACATAAGCAGGTTATAAAGATTTATGTTTCCATCCTCTGTGTCAGTCAGGCAGTTTCATCCCAGGCCCTTAACGAAAGCCATTGAGGAAAATGTTGATATAATGACTAATAAATATGCTACTAAAGCAACGATTACCAGGATACCGGAAAATACATAATACCGTTTGAGATTTCTGAAAGCGGTTCTAAGTTTCAGGCCATCACCGGTTTTAACTGCTGTGGCTGCAAATTTAGAAAATCTGAACAGGTAAATGACAGGGAAAAGAATAAGCAGGGTGATTAAAATGATCGCAATAAATGATATCCATCCCGGGATCCCGGAGCCTTCGCGGCTGGGATCAAAAACTGAAAGGAAGATACCCGTAAAAAGACCGCTTATCAGGAAGGCTGCTGTTCCGATGAATCCGGTCACTGAAAGGAACATTGTCCATTTCCGGGTTATATCCAGATCCCGGATTGTCTCCCTGCCGATCTCTATTTTTCTGTCATCGCTGCCGTTCATTTTTTTCAGGTAAAGTGCTGAATAGTTATCTGTATAAAGCTCCGTATGCCTGGCATGCCCTGTAGTCCGATCCTTCCTTATCCATTCCGAAAGCGTTCCATGAGCTGGGGCGGAAAATCTTTTCTTCAGGCACATTATGCATGCATACAGGTATCCTGAGGACAGATGCGAGGGTTATCAGATCTGCACCAATATGTCCGTAACTGGATGCCGAATGATTTGCTCCCCAGTTGGCCATAACGGAATAGACATCCCTGAATGCCCCTGAACCGGTGAGGCGTGGTGTGAACCAGGTTGTAGGCCATGTCGGATCAGTTCTGTCGGTAAGGATCTTATGCATTTTCTCAGGAAGTTCAACTGTCCAGCCTTCTGCAAGCTGCAATACCGGGCCGATGCCTTTGACGAGGTTTATTCTGGATATTGTCAGCGGCATTACTCCCTTAGTGTTGAACTGAGAGGAAAATCCTCCGCCTCTGAAGTATCCCAGACTGGCAGGTTCCCACAGGGTAGCCCTTAGACATTCGGCAGCATCCTTGGAAGTAATTTCCCAGAATGGCTTGATACATGGTTCTCCGTTGAGGGTTTCCCTTCCTGAGAAATCGAGCGCTGATGCTCCGGAATTTATAAGATGAATGAATCCGTTGGCAGCAAGTCCTTCAGGTTTGATCTTTGTAACTCTTTTAATTGCAGCCGGGCTCCAGTATGTACGGATATCCGAGAACATCTGGGCTGTATTTGTCAGCAGATAGCCGAACAGCATAGGTGCACCATTCATTGCATCATTTTCGGTGGCAACGAGATAAGGAGGTCTGATACCGTTCCAGTCAAATGAGGAACACAGGATAGCCTCCAGAAAATCACCGTTGGGCATATGGTCGGTCCACTGACGCTGTCCCTGGAATCCGGCAAGAATAGCATTATGTCCGTTTGCTTCTTCGGCAAATCCGGCTTTTTTCAGCTTTGGGTTCCCTACCATGAGATCCCTTGCGATAAGGGTCATTTTTACAACTATTTCCCACTCTTCATCTTTCCGCGCCCTTGAACTTGGCTTCTCATTCATGTCCTTGCCTTCCTTACAGTACTTCTTTGTCCACGCCAGGGCCTTTTTGAATTCATCCTTATCGAAAATATTTTCATTCAGCCTCCTTGTGAACTCACTCATGTCAATATATTCATTTCTCATTCCGAGGTATTCCTGGAAAAAATCCTCCCTGACAATGGAGCCTGCTATACCCATTGAAACTGATCCCATTGAAAGATATGATTTACCTTTCATATATGATACAGCCAGACCTGCCTTAATAAACCTGAGGATCTTTTCTCTTACATCATCAGGAATGTCCTGGTCGCCGGCATCCTGAACATCATGTCCGTAAATACCGAAGGCAGGTAGTCCTTTCATTGAATGGCCTGCAAGTGCTGCTGCAAGGTAAACGGCGCCGGGACGTTCTGTCCCGTTAAAGCCCCATATTGCCTTGGGAATATCTTTATCCATGTCGATAGTCTCACTGCCATAACACCAGCACGGAGTGACTGTAAGACTTACTCCCACACCATTCCGGGAAAATTTGTCGGCACAGGCCGCCGCTTCTGCAACACCACCGATTGTGGTATCGGAAATAATACATTCAACAGGCTTCCCGTTGGGGTATTTAAGGTTTTTGGAAATCAAAGATGCGGCAGATTTTGCCATCCCCATAGTTTGTTTTTCAAGGGATTCCCTTACACCTCTCTGACGTCCGTCAATGACCGGACGGATTCCCACTTTCGTGAAATCACCGATTACTGTCTGGTAGTTTTCGACTACTTTAAAATCTTCATTTGCCATATACTGTATTTTTGGATTGGTTGTTTTTGTGATCAAACAAATATAATGTTTTATCTGTTTAAGATGATATTCCACTTTCACCAGGCTGTAAGATTTTAAATTTTTCAGTGCTGAGTGATACAGAGTTTTGTAAATTTGTCCTCCGGAAAAAAGAAATGGAAAAACGAAGACGTTTACCGGAATGGCTCAGGATGCAAAGGGCAAGCGGGGTGAATTATTCCCGGGTAAAACATCTTATTGCAGAAAACAATCTTCATACAATCTGTACAAGCGGGAACTGTCCCAATATCGGAGAATGCTGGAATGCCGGAACTGCTACTTTCATGATCCTGGGAGATATCTGTACCAGGGCATGTAAATTCTGCAATACAAAGACAGGAAAGCCATATCCGCCTGATGCTGATGAACCTCAGAGACTTGCACGATCGGTAAGGAAGCTCGGGCTGAAGCACTGTGTGATCACCTCAGTTGACCGGGACGATCTTCCCGACAGGGGTTCTTCTTTCTGGGCCGATGTGATATATGAGGTCAAAAAACTGAACCCGGAAACCACTATTGAAACGCTTATTCCGGATTTCGACGGGGAACAGGAATATCTCCGGAAAATAATTGATGCAGGCCCGGATGTCATATCTCACAATATTGAAACTGTAAGGCGGCTGACACCGGTCATCAGGACCAAAGCAAAATACGACCGGAGCCTCGGCGTTATAAAATATATTTCCCGGATGGGAAAAACAGCCAAATCGGGGTTTATGCTCGGGCTCGGGGAGTCAGAAGAGGAAATATCCGAGGCTATGGATGATCTTTTAAAGGCCGGATGTAAAATCCTGACAATTGGACAGTATCTGAGGCCCTCGGAAAATCACATGGAGGTTGTCAGTTATGTTGATCCGGCCAGATTCGATGAGTACGGAAAAATTGCGCTTACAAAGGGATTCATCTTCGTTGAAAGCGGTCCTCTTGTACGTTCATCCTTTCATGCAGAAAAGCATGTCGGGAACGGATATTTTTAGTATCTTGTGGTCGCCAAAACGGGTTTGTGAATTGAGCTATAATGTTATATTTGAAGATATTGGTCTGAAAGATTACAAGGAAACCTGGGATTATCAGGCCATCCTCTTCGAAGAACTTAAAAGATCCAAGGAAGCTAAGGCAGGCGGAAGGCTCCTTTCTGTAAGTTATGATCCCGGTACGCTTATTTTTGTTGAACATCCCAGCGTATTTACCCTGGGGAAGAGCGGTTCGGAAAATAATCTGTTTCTCAATAATACGGAGATTGAAAGAAAGGGAGCGTCGTTTTACAGGATTGACAGGGGAGGTGATATCACTTATCATGGTCCCGGACAGATAGTAGGATATCCTGTGTTCGATCTGGAAGTTTTAAAAATTGGTCTGAGGGAATATGTTTCCCGGCTTGAGGAAGCAATTATCAGAACTTTGAAAGAGTATGGGCTTCAAGGATCAAGGTTCAGTGGTGGTACAGGTGTATGGCTTGATCCTGATGTGAAGGGCAGGGCAAGAAAGATCTGTGCGATTGGGGTTAAAGCCAGCAGATATGTTACCATGCACGGATTTGCATTCAATGTAAATACCGATCTGTCGTGGTTTAACCATATTAATCCCTGCGGATTTACAGATAAGGGAGTTACTTCCCTTGAAAATGAGACAGGGATTAAACAGGATATTGAAAAAGTTAAATGTATCCTTAAGGAGAAGCTTAAGGAACAGTTTAACCTTGAATGGATACAGAAAGAGGGAAGTTGATGGAAAAGAAATGGATAATAAAGGAGAGCGGGAACAGTTCAGTAGTGAAACATCTGGCTGCAGAGCTGGGAGTATCAGATTCTCTTGCCAACCTGATGGTTCAGAGGAATATTACAACCCCTGAGGAGGCAAAGACATTTTTCAGTCCCAGTCTCGATTATCTGCATGATCCATTCCTGATGAAAGATATGAACATTGCGGTAGACAGGCTCTCCACTGCGATAAAGAAAAATGAAAAGATCCTTGTTTACGGCGATTATGATGTTGACGGAACAACCGCAGTCGCCCTTGTCTATTCTTTCCTGAAGGAGCAGTATTCAAATGTGGAATATTACATTCCCGACAGATATAAGGAAGGATATGGAGTATCCTTTGAAGGACTGGATTTTGCTTACAGCAATAACTGCAAGCTGGTCATTACCCTCGACTGCGGTATAAAAGCTACAGAAAAGATACAATATGCCAGGACCAAAGGGCTTGATGTCATAATCTGCGACCATCATTATCCGGGAGGCGATATCCCGAAGGCTCTGGCAGTTCTCGACCCGAAACAACCCGGATGCAATTATCCCTATAAGGAATTATCGGGCTGTGGTGTGGGTTTCAAGCTTGTGCATGCTTATTCCAAGATCCATGGCATTCCATTTTCATCAATAATACATTATCTCGATCTTGTTGCAGTAAGTATAGCATCAGATATAGTTCCGATAACCGGTGAAAACAGAGTTCTTGCTTACTACGGGCTTAAACAGCTCAACGATTCGCCCCGTACGGGCCTCAGGGAAATAATCAGGGAAGCAGAGATCACCAGAGCGCTTACAGTTGAGGATGTGGTCTTCAAGATAGGCCCCAGAATAAATGCAGCAGGCAGAATGGAGACCGGCAGCAAGGCTGTCGATTTACTGGTTTCGGATGATCCGAAGCTGGCAACAGGAATCAGTAAGGAAATAAACAATTTCAATATTGAACGCCGGAGCGTCGACCGTGTGATCACAAATGAAGCCATGAGAATGATCTCTGAGGATCAGCGGACAAGCAATGCCAGGACAACGGTCCTTTTTAATCCTTCATGGAAAAAGGGAGTTATAGGCATTGTGGCTTCAAGGCTTATAGAAACATACTACAGGCCGACAGTCATCCTTACCGAATCAAATGGTTTTGCAACAGGTTCAGCAAGATCAGTCCAGGGATATGACCTTTACCAGGCAATTGAAGCTTGCAGCGATCTGCTTGAAAGTTTCGGCGGACATATGTTTGCAGCAGGACTGACCCTGAAAAAGGAAAATATCAAACCCTTCATAGAAAGGTTTGAACAATATGTAAACAGTACAATTACTGAAGACCAGATGCAGCCCAGGATATTTATTGATACCGAACTTTCGTTTTCCGAGATCAATGAGGAGTTTTATAGGATAATGAGCCAGTTTCAGCCCTTTGGCCCGGAAAACATGTCGCCTGTATTTATATCCCGCAACGTTTATGATACAGGTAACGGCAGGATGGTCGGATCAAGCGGGGAGCATCTGAAGCTTGAACTGTACCAGGATAAGGGCTCAATGAAAATACTTCCGGGAATCGCATTCAGCCAGTCCGATCGCTTTGAATATATTAAAAACGGAAATCCGTTTGATATCTGCTATTCTGTTGAAATGAATGAATTCAGGGGCTGCAGGAACCTGCAGCTCAATATAAGGGATATAAAAACTCCACAGTAATATACAATCTTCAAGGGGTTAATGTTATTTTCCAGTCAAATTAAGTGCCTGCTATATATTTATTTTTAACTTTAATTATTCATAACCTTTGTGTCCTTAGTGCGAACTTTGTGCTCTTTGTGGTTAAAAAAAATTAACTTAACCACAAAGAGCACAAAGGATTACACAAAGGGGACAAAGGGATTATGTAGTATCATTAACATTTATGGATTTACATATTAAAAAAATAATACTATGAATCTTAAAAAACTATTTTCACTTTTCATAATTCTGACAGTCAGTGCTGTTTTATTCGGACAGTCACCAAAACAACCGGTTAATAACGGAGTTCTGAAAGCAGGTCTGTCCAGAGCAGATATAACACCTTCAATTCCGGTTAAGTTGTATGGGTATGCATCACGGAAAACTTATTCGGAAGGTGTTCACGATCCGCTGACAGCCCGGGCGGTGGTCTTCGAAAACAACGGTAAGAAGATCCTCATTGTTTCGACAGATATCGGTTCTTATCCAAGGGATGTTTTTCCGGTATTTCAGAAAGCAATAATGGACAGGTACGGCCTGAAGGAATCGGAAATATTCCTCTCTACAATTCATTCACACAGTTCTCCCGTTCTCAGCCTGAATCCGGAAACTGGTGATCCTAATAATGTTCAATATACCAAATCATTCCAGGACAAGCTTCTGGCTCTTGTAGGTGAAGCTGTTAAAAATATGAAACCGGTTAATATAGGAGCCGGTAAAGGATCTTCACCTGTCGGGGCAAACAGACGTGAAATGCTACCTGACGGATCAATCACACTTGGGAGGAATCCATACGGAATTACCGATAAGGAAGTCCTGGTACTTAAAATCAGCGAAACAGATGGCAAACCAATCGGAGCTTTGTTTGATTATGCAACGCATTCCACCTCGCTTGGACCGGCAAACATGCTGATCAGCGGGGATGTACTGGGGCTGTCGGCACAATTTACTGAAAAAATACTGGGGAAAGATGTTGTCACTCCCGTATTTGCCGGGGCTTCAGGGAATATAGATCCGTGGTACAGGGTGCTTCCGTCATTTAACAATGAGCCGGGCTGGATACCGGAACCGGTATTGCTGGGAACATTATTAGGGGAGGAGGTTGTGCATGTTTTCAGAAAGATAAATGACATGAACAGCGCCGGAGAAATTGTTTCAGAATTTGAGATCCTTGAATGTCCGGCAAAGATAACAGCAGACAATAAAGCGCTTCCGGACACTCCGGCAACAGTACCTGTAAACATTACTGTTGCACGGATCGGAAATGATATAGCATTTGTCGCATTTAGTGTCGAAATGCTTACTGAAATAGGGATGGAGATAAAAGCCGGTTCCCCGTTCAGGAATACATTTGTAATTACTCACTGTAACGGGGCCAGCGGGTATCTTGTACCTGAAGAGCTATACAAGGAAGGCGGATATGAAGTGTCAACAACACGGTTTCAGATAGGTTCTTCCGATATGGTCGTAAAAAAGGCACTTAGGATGCTGTATGACCTTTAGTTAAAAAATTCAGAAACGGATACTGAACTGGATCTTAAGCTCATCAGTCTGACTTTGGCTGGCACCGGACCCTGAAAGGGAGGTAAGTCCGTATTTTACCCTTAGTTCCGCCAGATCACCGATATCCCATTTGAGCATAATATAGCTCCGTGTCCCCTTTCCTGAAAAGGCAGGTATACTGAAGCTGTATAAAAGGTCATTTTCATACAAATAGATCCTTGAATCCCAGTCGCCGGTATTGAAAATGCAAAACCTTGTCCAGAGTGTAACAGGGATCCCTGAGAACCGGTAAACCAGATCCTGGGCCATTACCATTCCCGTGCTTCCGCTCTGCTTTATCCATTTATAATCAATACGTGTGTTCAGTGAAAGTTTTTCATTCAGGGTATAGCGCAGAACAGTTTTAATTGTTGTGGCATCTGTTTCTTCCCGGGCTGGAATTCCCCTGTCTGTCTCTTTATCGGAAAGTGAATATTTATGGTTGCAGGATAACTCAAGGTTAACTTTCTCATCGGGAAGATACCTGAGCTTTAACTCATATTTCTTTGCTGATGAGGGAAAGCTTGTCCGGTATTTAAGCCACGGGTACCTGCAAAGGTCATATCCGGCACTTATGAAAAGATGAGTTGCGGCTTCAAAGGTGAAATTACCAAGAATACCGGACTCATTACCTGTTGAGGAATTATTTCCCGGTCCTTTTCCATGGAGGCTGCAATAACCCGGGCTGTATCTTCTTATCAGGCTGTTTACGGAGAGCCTGTCGGAAGGCCGGATAGTAAATCCCTGTACCATGGCTGAGTATCCGTTATCATCGGTTGAAAGTTCGCCCGAAAGGAGAAATTTGCCCTTCGAAGCAGTATAATAAGCTGAAAATATCCTGCCGGAACTGCCCTTAAAATCATACAGACCTTCAGGATTGGCAAAGTCTTTCATGACGGGGAAAGACAATCTGGATTCTGACCAGTTAATCCCTAACGATAAGAAACGGAGACTGAATTTAAGATCAGCTCCGTAAAACATTTCCGTAACAGCATCCTTTTTTGCCAACCCTGACGTTGTATTATGCAATCCTGACCTGTAGAAGTTCTCAATAAAACAAGCTGAAGAGTCGTCGGATACTCCAATGGTCGCATCAATCTTATTGTACGACATAACCATCATCAGTTTAATTTTCCGTAATGCCAGTTCTGCTGCCACACCTCTGAAGAAATTGTTCTCCTCGGTGGAAGAATATGGTTTTATCTCACTTCCGCGCGGATTATAACCTGCTGAAGTGAGCATAATACCTGTATGAATGCCGGTATTAACTGAAATGCCCTGGCCAAACCGGGCAGAGAAATCCCCGGCTATCACTTTCCTGATGATTCCTTTACCGGTAAATGCCAAATATCCTGAGAAGAAATCGGGCAGGGGCGGAGAGCCTGAAAACAAAGGTTCTCCCGGATCTTTTTCAATTGTCAGACCTGCAGACAATGGCCCGGACTCAACCCTGTATTTTGACAGGATTTTAAGAGCGGATCCCGGGCAAGAACTATCTGTTTCAACGGGTTTGTAAATAAGGTTAGTGATAAGTCTGTTCCTGGGACGCGTCAGTTTATCGTGGCGATTAAGATCTTCCCCGAGAGAAATGAGGGGAATCATTATTTCTGCAGTATGTCTGTCAAATCCGGGTATGGATGCAATTTCGTAAACCGACATTATGGCTCCTGTTGATTTTACATGATCTGCAAGTGATTTTATCTGGAATTCCGAAAGAAAGAAAAGCCTTGACAGCTCCGATTCATCAGATGAATTGATCCTTACCGGATTCTCCGTGAGTTCCTGAAGCAGTTCTAAAAACATCGGGGCCGCTTCAGGGTTGGTATCGTCCTCAGCAAGTTCCTCGGCAATGCTTATTATATCATTCTGCCTGATCTCCTGGCAATAAATATTTCCGGTCAGTAAGAACAGGAAAACCGGAATTAAAAACCTGAAGAATGAATTCATTGAGAATTTTGTTGTTACACAGAGTTCCACAGAGGATTCACAGAGTTCCACAGAGGTTAAGATAGAGATTAGAAAACGAAACGTCGGATTCCGTTCCGCAGAGCTGCAACATTAAAATTTATGAGCAGACCTGCTTTTTTACCTGAAAATTTCATATAGGTCAGTATCTGAGCTTCGTGAACCGGATTTAACTCATCAACTACTTTAAGTTCCAATACAACGCTATTTTCTACAAGAATATCGATGCGGTAACCACAATCCAGTTTAATATCTTTATAAACCACAGGCACTGCCTGCTGCCTTCTGATATTCAATCCTGATTTGGTTAGCTCAAATGCCAGACATTCTTCATAAGCCGATTCCAGTAACCCCGGACCAAGATTTCTATGCACCTCAATTGCACATCCTATTACTTTTCCTGTAATTTCGTTTATTTCCATATCCTTATTCTTTAGTTATCTCTGTGGAACTCTGTGTCCCTCTGTGTCCCTCTGTGTAAGTTCTTTATTTATATTCTTTTATATTGAAAATCATCGAAACACTTGTCGTTATGCCAAGTCTCTCATGAGTCGCAAATCCGAGATCAAGATCCACAGATCTGAACCGGTACCCGGAACCAAAGGTGAATGAAGAATTTTCACTGCAGAATCCTCCTCTGAGCTGGAAATTTGCGGCAACTTCATATTCAAATCCCGCCCTCAGGATAAGCCTGGTTTCAGAGCTCAGCTCAGCTTCCACACCCGCAAATAAGTCTTTATTGAGTTTTATTCCCGCACCTGTCCTGATCGCAGAAGGCAGGAAATTCTTCCGCAATGCATTTGGGACAGGATTGAAAATATGTATTCCGATGGTAATATTTTCAACCGGGAGGAAGATCAATCCGCCCTCGAATGTCAGTGTATGTATATTGCTGTATTCACCTGAGCTTTTTTCAAGAAAGTAATCGATCTGTATTCCGGCCGACAGATTATCGGAAAGTCTTAATCCGCTGGCAACAGCCATTGTCTCCCTTTTGAAATGAGGAAACCCGAAATGAGAATATATTATGCCGAGAGAACTCCTGCCTGCAGGAATAATTGTTGCGGCCGTACGTGTGCTCAGTTCTCCTATATTAAAACGGTTTTCATAGTTGACAGCTGCAGAAAATGAACGGAAAGATGCCAGGAGCGCCTGGTTGCGGAATGAAGACCAGAATCCTGGCTTCATAATGCATACCGATCCCATTCCCGCTCCATCGGCTCCTGCAGGTAAAAAATATGGATTGCTGCCTGCAGCAGATAAAGAGAGAACAACAATAAATAAAGAAACAATTATCCTGTGCAGCGAGTACAAGATGTTATGTTATAAAACACCAATATAAGAAAAAATCAGTTTGTTTTATAGGGAAATTTTATCTTTTTCATTTCCTCATTGGCGTCTACAATTTTCTTTTTCAGGCTTTCCTTGAATTTTACGATCTCAGCCATAATGTCCTTATCTCCCGTGCCTATAATCTGTGCGGCGAGGATTCCCGCGTTCTGTGCAGCATTGAGGCCTACGGTTGCCACAGGAACACCGGGAGGCATCTGGAGTATTGAAAATATGGAGTCCAGACCTTCCAGTGAGGCATTTATTGGAACTCCTATCACCGGTACTGGTGTCATTCCGGCGATGACTCCCGGCAGATGAGCTGCCATTCCTGCCGCAGCAATTATAACCTTAATTCCTCTACCGGCAGCACCTTTGGCAAATTCCTCAACTTCAGCAGGTGTACGGTGAGCTGAAAGTGCATTTATCTCGAAAGGGATCCTGAAATCGTTGAGAACCTGTGCTGTTTTTTCCATTACAGCCATGTCTGAAACGCTTCCCATTATAATACTTACAAGAGGTTCCATATCTGTTTTTTAAATTAACTTACTGATAAGGACAAAAATAAGTTTTTAATTTCATATTTTCGCACCATCCCCATATACTGAAAACCGAAATGCAGGAAATAGTTATTCTCGATAAAAAATTCAGGGAGTCAATTCCCGGGAATGTCATTAACCGGAGGATTGATGAAATGGCGATGGAACTGAACCGTGACTATGAAGGTCGTGAGGTTGTGTTCCTCGGGATTCTCAACGGAGCATTTATGTTCTCATCTGAGATTTTCAAAAGAATAGATATTAAAGCCCGTATTACCTTCGTAAAGATAGCATCATACAGGGGTACAAAATCGACCGGCGCTGTAAACCAGCTTATCGGACTTAATGAGGATCTTGAAGACAGGGATGTAGTGATCCTTGAAGATATAGTTGACTCAGGCCAGACCCTCGAGAGCATTGTCGATGTACTTATACTTAAAAAGGTGCATTCGATAGGAATTGCTACCCTGTTATTAAAACCTGAAGCATATTCTGCAAGGTTCAGGATCGATTATGTCGGATTCAAAATCCCGAATGATTTTGTTGTAGGCTTCGGCCTTGATTATGATGGTTTTGGCCGCAACCTGACTTCTGTATATACATTAGTACATTAAATAAATAATATTATGGTAAACTTTTTGATTTTTGGTCCTCCCGGATCGGGAAAAGGCACACAGTCAGTAAAGCTGGCTGAAAAGTTCAATCTGGCTCATCTTTCAACGGGTGATATGCTGAGAGCTGAAATAGCTGCAGGAACGGAACTGGGAAAAAAGATGAGCTCAATAATGTCAAAAGGCGAGCTTGTTCCCGATGAAGTTGTCATCGAAATGATAGCTCATAAGATCGACGGCACAAAAGACCGTGCAGGATTCCTTTTTGACGGTTTCCCCAGAACAGTAGCTCAGACATCAGCCCTCGAAAAGATGCTGAATGAAAGAAATATGAAGATCGATTCAATGCTTGTGCTGGAAGTTGACCACGATGAACTTGTAAATAGACTTATAGCCCGTGCCGATCTGTCGGGAAGACCTGATGACAAGGATCCTGCAGTCATTGAAAACAGGATTGACGTTTATAAGGATAAAACTGAACCTATAATTAATTACTGCCGCGAAAGAGGTATTTATCAGCCGGTTAACGGAATGGGTACTATCGAGGATATTTTCGGAAGACTAAGCGGATTTGTTACTAAGCTTGTTAATTAAAGAATTGATCTGCCACCATACGTTAGAGTGGGACAGTGGGAGAGAGGGGGAAGAGGGGATTAGGAAATAAGGAGAAAAGGGGAAGAGGAGAAAAGGGGAAGAGGAGAAAAGGGGAAAAGGAGATGAAAAAGACGACAGAATATATATATGATAGCA
>CAYPHL010000047.1:28460-30765 GCA_964410385.1 uncultured Rikenellaceae bacterium
AGGAGAAAAGGGGAAAAGGAGATGAAAAAGACGACAGAATATATATATGATAGCAGAAACATGGGAGAGAAGATTTTAATATTTCTCCCCCTCCCCTCATCACCCCCTCCCCTCATCACCCCCTCCCCTCATCACCTCCTCTAAATCGAATCATTGCTTAATTCTCATGACATCACATGTCTTCGTCAAACTTCGTTGATTATATTAAAATATTCTGCCGGTCGGGTAACGGCGGGCGCGGGTCGGCACATCTGCGACGGGAAAAGTTCATTCCGAAAGGTGGTCCTGACGGTGGTGACGGAGGCAGGGGAGGACATATAATCCTGAGGGGAAATGGCCAGATGTGGACCCTCCTTCATCTCAGGTATCAGCGTCATATCTTTGCGGAACATGGCGGAGCAGGGGGATTGCAGCAATCTACCGGAGCCGACGGGAAGGATGTCATAATCGAGGTTCCTCTGGGAACTGTTGCAAAAATCGCGGAGACTGATGAGGTAATATTCGAAATTACAGCACATGGGGAGGAAAAGATACTTGTCAGGGGGGGCAGAGGAGGCCAGGGTAATGTTCATTTTAAATCGCCAACCAACCGAACCCCAAGGTATGCACAACCCGGAGAAAAGGGATCCGGGAACTGGTATGTTTTTGAACTTAAAATACTTGCAGACGTAGGGCTTGTAGGCTTCCCCAATGCAGGGAAATCAACACTGCTTTCAGTTCTTTCAGCAGCCAGACCCAGGATTGCAGATTATCCTTTTACAACTCTTACCCCAAATCTGGGAATTGTTGCCTACAGGGAGAATAAATCATTTGTAATGGCTGATATCCCGGGAATAATTGAAGGCGCACATGAAGGAAAAGGACTGGGGATAAGGTTTCTGCGTCATATTGAAAGAAACTCGATCCTGCTTTTTGTTATTCCGGCCGACAGTAAAAGCATAAAGGAAGAATATGATATATTGCTGAATGAACTGAGGATGTATAATCCTGAACTGCTTGATAAAAAAAGAATTCTGACTATATCAAAATCCGATCTTCTGGACGATGAACTGAAACGTGCAATGGAAGAAGATCTTCCTGAAATTCCGCAGATTTTCACCTCTGCGGTTACCGCCTCAGGCCTTACACAGCTGAAGGACCTGTTATGGAGAGTATTGACCACAAACCCGGATACCAGGTAACCGGTGACCGGTAGTCGGTAATCGGTAGCCGGTAATCGGTAACCAGCTACCAGCAACTTAAACTACCTGCCTGATTATATGATTGAAAATATTGACCGCCAGCTTTTTCTTTTCCTGAATTCATTGAACAGTCCATTCTGGGACAAGGTTATGTCCGCCATAAGCGGTATATTGATCTGGGTTCCCTTATATGTTGCCATCCTGGTGGCGATAGGGATTAAATACAGAAAGAAATTCCTTCTCATCCTTTTGTTTATAATTATTGCAGCAATATCTGCCGATCAGGTTTCGGTTCACCTTTTCAAAAATGTATTTCATCGTTTACGTCCTTGCCACGAACCATCATTACAGGGGATGGTTCATCTTGTTGAATGTTACTGCGGAGGACTTTACGGATTTGTTTCATCGCATGCTTCAAATTCATTCAATGTTGCTGTACTAAGCCTGTTATTCATAAAGAAGAAATGGTTTTCCGCATTTATTCTTTTCTGGGCTGCTGTTGTGGGTTACAGCAGGATCTACCTCGGGGTTCATTATCCGGGAGACGTTCTCGCAGGAGCATTGCTCGGATCACTCATAGGATGGGGAGGATATGAACTGTATAAAATAATGGATTATAGAATTATTGAACAAAGAGATAATTTAAGAAGAAGTAAGAACGAAGAACAAACGAACAGCGAAAGCAGAACTTAAACTTCAAAATTCTTCATTCGAATGTTCCGCGTTCTTACTTCAAACCAGCTAAGAATGAATTGTCTCAACCTCATATCCACAGATCCGTTCTTCAACCTTGCCGCTGAAGAATACCTTTTCATGAACAGAACGGAGGATTTTCTTATTCTGTCCATAAATGATCCTTCTGTTATAATTGGGAAGCACCAGATTGCCCACCGTGAAGCTGATACCCGCTTTGTCACCGAAAACAAAATCCCGGTAATACGCAGGATATCAGGAGGCGGGACTGTTTATCATGACCACGGGAATGTGAATTTCTGCTTTATACTGAACAGTACCGGCGGAGCACAGGTTGATTTCAGGAAATATACACAACCGGTAATTGAATTTCTTGGTTCTTTAAAAATAAACGCTGTGCTTGAGGGTAAAAATGATCTTAAGGTGGATGG
>CAYPHL010000048.1:0-30590 GCA_964410385.1 uncultured Rikenellaceae bacterium
TTTGATTTTACGATAAATCAGCCGGGACATTGGGATGTGGTGATCTCCTACTGATATTCAGCCGTATTCACAACAGTTGCTAAGGTCGATTCCACTGTTTAGCGGGTTCGGGCCCCATCTCAAAAACAAGGGTACTTCCGTTCCTGATCTCCGAATGATCAAACCATGGATCAGTTAATGGTTTACCATTTAACAAAACGGATTGTATGTATTTATTATCCCGGGAATTATTTCTTGTTTCGATAGTGAACTTATCAGCATCATAGAAGTTTCTATCGAGGCTTATAGTTATTTTATCGAATACCGGGCTACCTAATGCATAAGTATTCATGCCGGGAGTCACCGGATAAAATCCCATGGAACTGAACACAAACCATGCTGACATCTGTCCCATATCTTCATTACCACATAATCCGTCAGGTCCAGAATGATAAAGGCTGTCCATAATTTGTCTGGCAAGCTCCTGTGTTTTCCACGGAGCACCCGCATAATCATACAGGTAAATTGTATGATGGCTGGGTTCATTGCCATGAGCATACTGGCCGATCATTCCGGTAACATCAGAAACGGTACTCTGAACCTCAGAGCTCATTGTGAAAAGGGTATCAAGTTTGGAGATGAATCTGTCATTTCCTCCTTCAATATCAATTAAACCTTTGATATCCTGTGGAACAAACCAGGAATATTGCCATGCATTTGCTTCGGTATAATGTCTTTCCCTTCCCTGTCCTATGAATGTCGGTATAAATGGTTCAAGCCATGCACCGGTACTGTCTTTAGGACGCGCGAGTCCGGTTGAAGGATCAAAGAGATTTCTGTAGCAGGCAGACCGGTCAATGAACTTTTCGTAATCTTCCGTTTTCCCAACCGCCTTAGCAAGTTGTGCAACACACCAGTCGTTATAGGCATACTCAAGCGTCCGTGAAACTGATTCTCTCTCTTTATCGTAGGGTATATAGCCGAATTTTTTATAATAATCCAGTCCCACCCGGCCCCTCGAACGATGTCCGACAGGTTTTTCCATGGCATTTTTTCTTACAGCCTCATAAGCTTTTTCAGCATCGAATTTGTTTATCCCTTTCATCCATGCATCCACAATGGCAACAACCGGATGATCGCCTATCATATCATTAGTATAGCAGTTCCCGAACTGCTGCGGAGTCGGCAGCCATCCTCCCTGTTCATATTGTGCGATCATTGTCCTGATCGAGTTTAAACTTAATCGGGGTTTTATTAAAGTAAGTAGCGGCATTTCGGCACGGAAAGTATCCCATAATGAAAAATCACTGTGATAAGTGAAATCCTCTCCCTGGTGGACCTGATCATCCAGCCCGGTGTATTTTCCGTCAGCATCCGCAAAAATGGCCGGGAATAACAATGAATGGTATAAGGCAGTATAGAAAGTGATCATCTTATCCTTCCTGTAAGGATCACTGATACCTGCATTGAATTCGACTTTAATCCTTCCGAGTTCATCGTTCCAGATCTTTTTTGCCTGATCCCTGATCTTTTCAAACTGCCATCCGGAGGATTCTTCCTTCAAATTCAACCTTGCCTGATCAATGCTGGTATAAGAGATCCCTACCTTGATCTCTACAGATTCATTTTCTGCTGTATTGTAATTTACAAATGCACCAATCCCGTATCCTGACTCTTCCGATGATCCCTGGTTAATATTATTTCCTTTCCATGTGCCGGATGATTTGAAGGGTTTGCTGAATTGAGCACAAAAATATACTGTTTGTTTTTTTACAAATCCGATCGACATTCTGTATCCTTCTATCTCTCTGTCATTCACTATCTTTACCATAGCGCCCGTACACGAATCCCTTATTCCGTGCTTCATATCTATCAGGATATGCGATGAACCAGATTCGGGGAATGTATATTTATGATATCCGGTACGCTTTGTGACAGTTAATTCAGCTTTGATATCATAATCTTTTAGTGTAACGGCATAATAACCCGGAGTAGCTATCTCTTCGCTGTGGGAGAAACGTGAGCGGTAACCTTCATCAGGAGTTGATTTTTTGCCGGGAATAATTTTCAGATCTCCGGTTGCCGGCATAATTAAAATATCGCCCCAGTCTCCTGCACCCATCCCGCTCCTGTGTAAATGACTGAATCCCATTATTGAACTGTCACTGTAGTGATATCCTGAACACCAGTCCCATCCGCGGATATCAGTTTCAGGACTTAACTGTACCATTCCTGCCGGAAGTACTGCTCCCGGGAAGGTATGGCCATGAAAATCAGTCCCGATCATGGGATTTACAAAATCAACCGGCTTTGAATCTCTGCAACCGTATCCCGATAAAATGGCTGCTATGATCACAATTAATAATGGTTGAAGGTAATGGATTTTGATATTCATGTTTTTATATAAGATTCAGTTAAGATGGCTTCAGAATTCTCTATTTTTTAACCCTGGCAATAAAAAGCGAAATAACAAGAAGTGCAAGAGAAATAAACAATGCAACAGAAAGGCTTTGCTGAACAGTAGATCCGACACTGAGATTACCGATCAGTTTCGGGACAAATGTACCTCCAAGCAAACCGGTTGCGAAAACAATTCCAAAAATACTTCCGTAAAGACCCGGTTCGAATTTTGAAAAAGTAACGCCGATAATTGTAGGGAAGATGGGAGCGAAGGCAATACCTGCAAGAATGACTCCAATGATTCCAACTGCAGGCCCTTTTGCAATGATCATAAATATTATCGAAATTATTGCCAGAATAGTTGAAAACGTAATCACTTTCGTTCCGATAGCTGTCAGATTCTTTATTGAGGATGTAAGGAACCTTCCGGCCATCATAGCCACTCCGAAGAGACTAAGTACCACACCTGCCCTTGCTGATACGTCAGTATTTGAATTGATGCTGAAAAGTTCCTCCATGAGTTTTTTAATCCAGGTAGTCACTGATGACTCCAGGGATGTATAGCAAAACATTGCCAGAGCTGCAATAATTACAGCCGGATTGAGAAGGAGTTTAACAGCCATGGAGAACTTAAACCCGGTAGTCGCTACAGGAAAACTTGTCATCAGGGCAAGTACCATGAATAAGATACATAAAACGGCAATTATTATAAGTGCGGTATGGTAACTCAATCCAAGTGTCTTTATAATAAATACAATAAGTAATGGTATTAAGATGTACCCAATGCCAAAAAAACCGTTCCCGAAATTACTTGCCCTTGCAGGATCCTTTCCATCAAAAAGTACTACAGGGATCAGAGTATTTCCCACTGTATTGACAGACATAGCTCCTATGCCGAGTAAAATACATGCTGCCAGAGCAGCAGAAAAGCCTGAAGCATACGCAAGGATAAACATACTTATGCTGACTGCTGCAAAACCAATAACTGCAACAGGTTTATGACCTATTTTGTCGACTATGGGACCAGTAATCAGTTGTACAATACAGCTTGTAAGGAACAAAGCTGTGACAAGGGTTCCGAACTGCCCTGAATTAATTCCGAGGGCTTCCATTAATTCAGTTGAGATTGATCCAAGTATGATAAGACAGATGGCTAAAGTAAATACAGCCACCAACGCAACGATTGCCGGCATTTTTTTCATTATCTTTTATATTAATGGCACCCGGGCAGGTGCCGGTAAATTATTTGAGAGGTTTTACCTGTATGTTTTTAAAGTAAACAATACTCTTTGGATCATGCCCCTGCAGGCAGAATGTGCCGTTGGCGATTTTCCGTCCGGGATGTCCTTTATAATTCACTTCCGCAGGTTCTGTATAATCAACAACTGTTTTATCATTCAGTTTCACAATAATATGTTTATCCTGGACTATGATATGCATTGTGAACCATTCATTGTCTCTGGTCGGAACTTCTTTAAGATCCATTACATCATATAATCCGGCTGTTCTTTTCCAGTCGGTGTGGGAGTTATTTACCTGAACCTCGTAACCTTTGTCCGGCCATCCTGTTGCCTGATATTCTGTATGAAAATATACACCTGAATTTGCACCCGGCTCAGTCATTATATCAGCCTTGAATTCGAAATTCTTAAAATTGTGATCTTCCACAGGGCCAACATAGAATAAATGACTGCGGTTACCATGTACCACAATCATTCCGTCCTTTACTGAAAATGTTCCTTCATTGTCGCTGAATTTCCAGTTATTAAGTGTTTTGCCATCGAAAAGGGAGTACCAGCCGCGTTTGGGTCTTTGATCAGAACCGGGATCTGAGGATCTTTGTGCTCCAAAACTATTTAAGCAGAAGAGAAGCAGAACAAGAGCAATTGGTTTTTTCATTTGTATGGGATTTAAGTTATCCGTGCATTACACAAATATATCTATTCGACCTTATAAAAGCAAATTATCCTGATTTAATACCTTACGGCTTACATAGCACAAAGTCAATCAGTTAATAATAATAATGGGAAGATACTGCTTTATTTTTATTCAGTTATCCGGTGTATTTAATGTAATGTTATTATATGTAAATAAGGAAAAAATCTTATCTTGAGTCTGATTAGAATTTTGATAATATGGACAGGAGTGAAATAGAAGTTTTAAAGAAAGAGTCAGAATATCATTTGGTTAACGAATTATTGCCATTCTGGGTCAGCCGGATGACAGACAAAGTAAATGGTGGTTACATAACTCATTTTGATAAGAGCGGGAAGGATTCCGGTGAGGATGAAAAATCCCTGATTGCTCAGACACGTTCCGTTTATACACTCTCTTCAGCTCACCGTGCAGGTTATGGCGATGGAAAACTGGCCGGAATGGCCAGGCAGGGTGTGGATTTCCTTCTCAACAGGATGTGGGATAAGGAATATGGGGGTTTTTACTGGATGGTGGATCGTAAAGGAAATGTGAAAATAGATCAGAAGATTATATACGGACACAGTTTTGCTATTTATTCTTTAAGTGAATATACACTTGCCACGGGAGATCCCCGCGGAATAGAATATGCCGAAAAAGTATTTGACCTGCTGCAGAAGTATTGCGTCGATTCAATGTATGGCGGTTACTGGGAAATGTTCCATCGCGACTGGACACTTTGTGGTCCGGGAAGCCAGGGAGGCGACAGAAAAACTCTTGATGTCCACATGCACCTGATGGAGGCATTTACAACTCTTTATGAGTGTACGGGAAAAGATGTACACCGGCGGAAATTGCTGGAGGATATTGACCTTCTTTTGTACCGTCTTATACATCCGGTTTTTAAGACCGGCATCCCGCAGTTTTTTAAGGACTGGACCGTTGCACCACAGATAAAGTTCGATATTATATGGGGTTGGGACAGGTTCTCGGAGGATGGACAGAAAGGAAATGCTACTGATAATACTTGTTACGGGCATAATATAGAATTTGCCTGGCTTCTGATCCATGCACTTAAGATACTTAAGATCGATCCATTGCAATATTCAGACCTTTTCAGGACTATTTTTGATCATACTATAAACAACGGGATTGACTATGAGTTCGGAGGTGTTTTTGTTGAAGGTCCGCATTCAGGTGGTGTTTATGACAGGGAGAAGGAATTCTGGCAGCAGGCTGAAGCTCTGATAGGTCTGCTGGATGCATTCAAAATGTTTGGGGATGACAGATACTGGCTGGCTTACAAAAATGTTCATCGTTTTATTCATGATAAGATGGTAAACAAGGGGGTTGGCGAATGGTGGCCCCTGATGACCAGGCGTGGAGAACCAATATGGACACATATGTCTCATTCATGGAAAGTGAATTATCATACTGTGAGGTCGATGGTTCAGAGTATAAAACGGTTAAAGGAGTTGCTGCCTGATACCGTTTGATAATTTTCCTTATTTCTGGTTGTTTTTCCGGATTACTAATAATTATACTGACTGAAATGAAAAGAAACTTAAAAATCACACGAAGGGGCTTTATCGGGACTACCACGGCAGCAACTGCCGGGTTTTTCATAGTTCCTTCAAACACAATCTCAGGACTTGGCCATAAAGCGCCGAGCGACAAGCTGAATATTGCAGGTGTCGGGATCGGTGGTATGGGAAAAGGCAATCTTCAGAGGATGGCCGGGGAAAATATCGTTGCATTATGTGATGTCGAATGGGGTAAGAACAAAAGAACCAATGTAGCAGAAGTTTTTGCCCTTTATCCTTCTGCAAAGAAGTACTATGACTGGCGTAAGATGTATGATGAAATGGGTAAATCGATAGATGCGGTCATGTGTGCAACAGCTGATCATACTCATGCAATCATTTCGGCACATGCCATTACACTGGGCAAACACGTCTATTGTCAGAAACCTCTGACCCACAGTGTTTACGAATCACGTCTTCTGACAAAGCTTGCTGCAAAATACAAAGTTGCCACCCAGATGGGGAACCAGGGCTCTTCAGCGGAGGGTGTTAAGCTTATCTGTGAATGGATATGGAATGGGGAAATAGGTGAAGTAAGAAAGATTGAAGCATATACAAACCGTCCGATCTGGCCACAGGGTCTGACTGCTCCAACCGAGGTTCAGACTGTCCCTGATACTCTTAACTGGGATTGTTTCATTGGTCCTGCAAAATTCCGCCCGTACAATGAAGCATATACCCCATGGGTCTGGAGAGGATGGTGGGACTTTGGTACAGGAGCTCTCGGAGATATGGCCTGCCACGTTATGCATCCCATTTTCACATCGATGAAGCTGCAGTATCCGACAAAAGTTATCGGCAGTTCAACACCTTTTACGCCTGATAGTCCTCCGAATGCAGAAATAGTACATCTTACCTACCCGGCGAGGAAGAAACCGGCTGACATAAAAATTGATCTCCCCGAAGTTGATGTGACATGGTTTGACGGAGGATTAAAGCCTGAGTTCCCGGAGAACTGGCCTATAGACAGAGTTCAGAATTCCGGCGTTCTGTTCCATGGGACAAAAGACATCCTGGTTTGTGGTGAATATGGTACTGATCCTATCCTTCTTTCCGGGAGGGTTCCGAACATTCCGAAGAAACTTCGTCGTATTGAAGGTACCCACGAGGATGACTGGATACGTGCATGTAAAGAAAATCCGGAAAACAGGGTGCTGACTGCTTCGGATTTCAGTGAGGCAGGTCCGTTCAATGAAATGGTGGTAATGGGAGTTCTTGCAACCAGGCTTCAGTCGCTCAATAAAGTTCTGCATTGGGACGGGCTGAACATGACCTTTACGAATGTGACAGAAAATGACAAATTACGGGTCAGCAGGAATGAATCAATTTCAGCAAAGGCATTTGCCGATGAACTGATCAAACATACCTACCGGGAAGGATGGTCGCTTCCTGGAATGCCTGTATGATCTCAATTATATAGAATTGAGGGAATAATGGTCTATCCTCTATATATCAGATAAATTCGATTATCTCGTCAGGAGATTTTCTGATCTTTTTCTGAGTCTTTTTGAACCCCGGTCTCGGGTAACCCAGTGGGGTTATTCCGAATACAACCTGGTTATCTTTTAGATCAAGGGCTTTTTTTAGCAATGCCGGATCGTATGCTTCGATCCAGCAGGTGGCTACCCCTTCGTTCCCGGCAGCCAGTATCATATGAGTTAATGCAATGGCCACATCAGTCTCGATGGAATTATATCCGTCAAAGGAACGTTTCCAGGTCCGGTCCTTCAGTCCTATAACTATCAGTATATGAGGGGCATCCCTGAACCAGTCGCGCGGATAGCAGGTTTTTACCTTTTCAAGCATCTCAGACGAGGAAACAACAAGGAATTTCCACGGCTGGAGGTTACACGCTGACGGAGCCAGACGCCCGGCATCTAGTATTTTTTCCAGGATCTCTTTTGGAACCGGCCGGTCCGGATCATAATTCCTGATACTTTCACGGTTGCGAATCAGATCGTAAAATTCCATGTCTTAAATTTTATTTAGAAATCACTTATTCCCGTCACCGGGATTGAACGTTTCAATGGTCCAGAAATTTTTATTTTGGTATCGCTGAATATTCTTTATGGCATAAAGTTTTGATCCGTCCTTCTTAACAAAAATATACCTAGCCGATGTTTCATACAATTTCCGCACGCCGTTTTCTGTAATATAAACAGGCGAAAGGCTATATGTCCTGATTTTATTCAGGGTAATATAATTAAATTGTTCTATCACCGGATTGGGCTGGGGATCATAATCAAACCAGGCTGTGGAGAAATAGATAAAGTTACTGTCGGGGCACTCATCCAGCGCATTGATTCCCTTGAATCCCTGATATATTTGTCCGTATACCGGGGGATCATCGGGATGGTAAAGGAGATCATATTCAGGTATACTGTAAATTGTACCTGAAGTTGCATACAACCTGGCTCCGTCCTTTGATATCCAGAAGTGACCGAGATTTGTGAAGTAAGATGAAATTGTATCACCTGCCTTTCCTTTTGTAAGATCGAATATAAGGACCTGAGTGGTGGACAAAGTGGTTTGTGTTCCTATCATGTATGGTTTGGCAGGAAGCTTCCGGATCATGGTTTTTTCATATATGAGCGCCCAGTCACTTGCTGATATCAGTTCTCCGGTACTTATATTAAGGCTGCGCAGATGTTCCCACTGGTCTGTCAATGGGGTTATATAACACCAGTTATTGTCACCCAGGACAATATCGTATGGTATGCAGTTAATATCAAGTTCTTTCAATATCTGAAGATTATCCAGGTCTATATAGGCGACAGAAGAAATGTTGTATCCGATCACGGCTTTATGGCCGTCTTCCGAAATGTTTATACAAGCCGGACTTTTCGGAAGAGGAAGGGTATCTGATTCGCTTGTATTGGTATTGTATAAAATAAGTTTATCAGGCGATTTTGTTACAATTACCATGATACCTGCATTCTGATTATATTCAGCATCTGTTACAATCCCGTTTATGTTAATGATCCCTTCCGGAATTGTTACTATTGCATCAATATGTACTGGAATGGTTATACTTCCTGAAGCTGCATTACTGCTTATCTGAAAGTTCCCGGAAGTTTCCTTTTCCAGGTCTATTTTATTCAGGTTGATCGACACGGTAACCGTTTCTGTGTAATCTCTCAGTAGCGATCCCGATAAAGGATTGATTGTCAGCCATTCCGGTACTCCGCTTATGGACCATTTCAGAATTCCGTCAGAGGTGTTCTTAATTGTGAAGGTTTTACTGTCTGTTGTTTTAAACTCTAATGAGGAGGGGTTATATTGAAGGCTGGGGAAACCAACATTTTCGTATTCAACACTAAAGGAAATCATACCCAGATCCTCAACATTTATAATGATTGTTGCGTAGTGAGACCTGAAAGCTGCGATAAGATCATTTTTTACTATGTTAAAATCCAGCAGGAAGCTCCCGTTTTTTACTAATCCATGCATAGAGTTGAATGACAGCCACTTCGGGTGCATGAAAATCGTATAATCACAATTAACATTAACCGGCAGCGTTACTGGCACTGATACACTCTCCTGTTTGTTATTTAGTTTCAGAGTATCAGTCAGTTGATACAGATCAATATTATTTTTTGACAGGAAATCATCATTACAGGAGATCCCTGTTATCAAAAGCGACAATATTCCCGTGAGGTATAAGATTTTTTTCATATAAATCTCATTTATTCCAGAGGTAAAACCTGATTCCTATTGATAATTCCAGCCTTGACAGATTCTCATAGTCTTCTTTATCCAGATCGATAGTCTGACTGTTGCTGCCATCGGTTATTTTCACTTTACGCAGCATTGAATAAAAGGCTGATAATTCTGCACCTAATGAAAAATTATCAGTAATATAATATTCGAGGTTTATTGAGGCATCTGTTCCGAAATTCTTTCCGGTGAGTAGCAAATAATCGCTAAGATATTCAGCTTCATTCCGGTAGGTGGTCAGTCCGAAGGAATATGTGGTGGTCATCCTGTAAGTTTCAGCTACATTCAGATAGGTTTGATAATAAACCTGCGGAGCATAGTAGTTGACAAAGATCCGTTCTCCATAATTTATGTACAGAAGATGAACTCCGTCCTGGGGATCAATATAGCCTTCTGTATTCCCATCAGTATAAAAGAATTTGTATTTGAATCCTGTGCCAATATCGGGAGTGATCATGAAGGTAAGGTCGGCATTTGCAGTCCAGCCTGTTTTGAGGTCTCTGTAATAGGATTTAGCTTTGGCGGCATCAAAACCCTGGCCGGTAAGGGCTTCCTCAGCCTTCTCCGAACTGGCAAGCATATATCCTGCACCACCATTTATCCCAAGCCTAATTTTTTCAAAGGCATTCGTACTTGTATACTTCGGTTTATCCGGAGTGACAACTCCTGCCGAAACAGTGTAGTTTATGACTTTGCTTAAGGGAAGCGAACCTGCTGTTCTGACACTTCCGGTCAATATGTCGAAATAGATAGTATTTCGTGAGATCCTGGTGATTTTACAGTCGACTGTATCATTTGTAATTGTTATGATCTTGTCCTGTGAATAAGCCGTGAAAGCTAAACCGAGGAAAAACAGTGTTAATGCCGGAATTATTAAAAATCTGTCCTTTTGAAGTTTTATCTGTCTGATCATTTTCTTTATGAATGAAATGTTCTCAATAGTAAATATAAGCGTTCCAAAAGTCTTAAAAACTCTCCCGGCCTGTGGGAAACGAGGTAAAAATAACACATTTTTCACCTGCCTTTTCAGCATCTTTAACAATTATTATATCTCCTGCTGTAACAAAATGATATCTGAAACGTTTATACCTTTATTATTTCAAAGAAATGAAGATAAAGAGCAGGAAATCATTATATTTTTTCATACCGCTGGGTCTGATAATAAAAGTAGCTATTACAATAATACTTTTAAACCTTCCGGGTGGATGTCGTGAGGAGAAGGATAGGGGATTGCCAGGTGCTGACTGCCAACTGCCAACTGCCATTGCCAACTGCCAACTACCAACTACCAACTAAATGCTAATAAGAGAAATCACATCTTATAGCGACAAAGTATACAGCGCCTTACTAAAGCTCCTGCCACAGCTTGATCCTGAAATAAAACTCCCATCAAAAGAATTCTTTAAAAATATTCTGGAAGATAAAAACACACATTTTTTTACAGGGGAACTGGAGGATGGTGAGATAACCGGTATTCTTACACTTACTGTTTACAGCATACCGACGGGGACAAAATTCTGGATAGAGGATGTAGTAACAGGAGAATCGCATAGAGGCAAAGGCTATGGGAAGGAGATCATGCTCCATGCCATGAAGTTTGCTCAATCTCTGGGTGCAAAATCAATAGATCTTACTTCAAGACCTTTCAGGATAGCAGCAAATCAGTTATATATAGATCTGGGATTTGAAAAACGCGATACAAATGTTTACAGATATCACGTAATCACTGATGAAGGTTCTGAACGGTAATTAATACAGGCCGGAATAAATCCATTCTTACATCTGAATTATTAATGGCAGGATTCTGATCCGGGCTGTAATGACTTAATTTATCATCCCGGCAATCCAGACAAGATAATCTTTAGTGATCTCTGATTCAGATGCCTTAATACTATCCTTAATTGCCGACCTGGCTTTCCTCTTTTCACCTGCCGGCGTCAGAGGATCGGAAGCTTTTGCCGCAATATCAAAAAGAGCCTGTTTTGCTTCACTTTTTTCCATCGGATTTCCGGTCGACATCATTTCAGCAAGCGGACTGATCATTACAGCTCCCAGGTGAGAGGCGGCCAGACGCGAAATAAACCTTAGTTCCCAGTTATTATTACTGAATCCCCTGATAACATAGTCAGGATCAGCATCAAGATCTTTTATTGAAATATTCCTGAATTTTGCAAACTGTCCTTCTTTTTCTGCATGATTGCCCTGTAAACCTATGTAACCTGTGAAAGGCATCCCTGTCATTGTTTTAACAGTATCTATATCGGCCATTGTGGTGATCTGATCGTTGACGGAAACCGTTACAATATTCCTGTCGCATTTAATCTCCATTCTGTACCATTTTCCTGTGGTTTCATCCGGCCTGTTTGAAACAGCCACATGACCGTACATAGATCCGGTGCAGTGAAGATCGTCGCGCCAGGGTGTCCATGGAGCAAGCAGCTGAACCTCAAACCCGGTTCCTGGTTTTGAAGGATCACGCCTTATAAAAACCCCGCTGTTGCCGACATCAGATAAGAGAAATTCGAGCTTCAGGATAAAGTTACTGTAACTTTTTTCAGTATAAATATCTGTACCGGAACCGGAGCTTCGGGTCACCAGTTCACCGTCAATTACTTCAAATCCTCCGGGTTTCAGCAGATTCCACCCGCTAAGATCTTTGCCGTTGAACAGAGGGTTATAGTCCTCCTTAACAGATGGCGAACAGGACAGCGTTAACAGGGCTGAGATTATCAAAGTATAAATAATGGGTTTCATTATATATTGAATTACAATAGATTAAACATAGGAAGGCAGTATCCATGGTTTCCGGTAATTTCTTGAAAGAAGATAATTTGCAGCATTATCTCCCTTAACTGTCTCATTGATGCTGTCCCATTCCAGCTTTCTTTTCAGTCTGAAAGAAATTACAGCCAGGTGCATCGGGATTGTCATCTCACGGACATAAACAAGGTTGCTTTCAGGTTGCTGCCTCGATTTCACCGAATCGATGAAATTCTGCTGGTGTCCGGGAGATCGTGGAATGGTCACTGGTATTTCCGGGATATCATTTACTATTTCATTTCCGATCTTTATGAAACGGTTATTATAATCACAGGTAAGGGAACCTTCTGTTCCTTCAAAATGTGCGCCGATATGCATCTTATCTGAATCGGGAACGTCAGGGGGAATGGTTGTCCAGTAAACATCGAGATCCCTGAATTTAAAATCAACATCGATCCATCGGGGCGTATCTGAAATACCGTCGTAAGGTCGTTCCCCCCTGCTTTCAATGCTGTATAATCCTTTGGGATGGAGCGACATGAACATAATATCTGCTATATGGCACCAGAAATCGGCGAAAACCCCTCCGGAATAATCAAAAAAGTGACGGTAAGTTCCATGGCAGCGTACGGGAGTATATTCCGCGTAAGGAGCCGGACCCAGCCACATTTCCCAGTCAAGTGTTTCAGGTGGTGTTTCATTTGGTGGAAATCCCAGTCCCGGAGAACCTCCGGTTTTCCAGAGCCGTACTGTATGGATCTTCCCCAGTTTGCCGGATTGAATTATTTCTGCTACGCGGTGGAAGTTATCGCCTGCGTGAATCTGTGTTCCCAGCTGGAAAATGCGATTGTTCTTCTGAAGATGATTGAGCATTGCCCTTCCTTCAGCAAGAGAATAGGTCAGGGGTTTTTCCCCATAAACATCTTTACCTGCCTGGAAGGCCAGAATTGCAATGAGTGCATGCCAGTGGTCAGGAGTGGCGCATGTGACAGCATCAATATCTTTCCGCTCAAGTATTTTCCGGAAATCGGAATACAGATCCGGACGGGCGTCGGGATTAACTGATTTAAGCTGGCTGGCTGCGGCCTCAAGCCTTATTTTATCCACATCGCATAAAGCAGCAATTTCAACTTCAGGAAGAGCATTGAACCAGTTCATATGGCTTCTTCCCTGGTTTCCAAGACCAATAACCGCGACTCTTACCCTGTCCCCGGGGGCAACAGAACGAAATGATGACGAAAGGAGAGGAAGTCCGATCAATCCCATCGCACTTCCGGTAATAAACCTCCGCCGGGATATTTGAGAGACTTTATTCATTATGATTTTTAAGTTTTAATTGGTTTCTAAAGATACAGTTAATTCTACTTTGACAGACTGGCTTCCTGTGCTGATTTTTCTGCTTTTTTACCCCTCACCCTAAAGTGAGAAAGCAGAAAAATCAACCTGCACCCCCTGGGGCCCGGGTAAAACAGGTTGATTTTCCTTTGTTTTCAGAATCTGTCAAAGTAGAATTTATTTGATAATGAGTTTTGGTGAAGATTAATTTATTTGAAAAGTAATGGAGTAAATTCTTTCAGATGACGCCGCCATGTGTGCCATTCATGGAAAGTTCCCTGGGAGATATAAGTTATGGGTTGGATCCCAAGGTTTTCGAGCTTCTTTTTTGTTTCATTCACCATTTTTACGAATTGTGTTTCTCCCGATCCTGCACCGAACCACATAAGTCGGACTTTATTATTAAAAGATTGCGGATCAGAAAAAGCTCCTTTGAAAGCTGTTTTGGGATCATCCATGATCCCTCCCATGATTGCTCCGCTGAAAAAGCCGTAATACGAGAACAATTCAATGTGATTAAGCCCAATGAGCATTGTCTGCATGCCTCCCATAGAAAGCCCTGCCATAGCCCTGCTTTCACGTTTTGGGATTGTCCTGTAAAATGAATCCGTCTCAGGGATTATTTCTTTTATATATACCTGTTCAAGTGTTTCTGCCATCCTGGATCTGTCTCTTGGTGCGTTACCTGCAGGAGATGATGAGGCATCTTTTGCTACAGCATACCCGTTATCCATGACGACTATCATCGGAACAGTTTTCTTTTCGGAAATGAGATTATCCATTATAAAGCTCATCTGTCCCTGTTTTGACCATCCTCTTTCATTTTCCCCGGCACCATGGAGCAGGTAAAGGACAGGATAACGCCTGTCGGGATATTTATCATATTCAGGAGGAGTATAGACAAATGAACGTCTCCATTTTCCGGTAATATCCGAAAAATACCAGTGTTCGCGCACATCGCCGTGCGGGACTTTCTTCGGCAGAAAGAAATCCTCTCCCGCTACAGGTATCTCTATTCCGGCTGTTGGTCTGCCATAACCGTGATAAGTATCACTCCCGGGATCATTTACCCTCACACCATCGACAATAAACCAGTAATAATGGAATCCAGGACCGGCTTCCGGAATAATTATATTCCAGTTACCTGAAGTGTCCTTTATCATATCCAGCGCTTTGGGGCAAAGTCCATCCCCTCCCTGGACCTGAACTTTCATTGCTTCCGGCGCCTTAAGCCGTAAATAAACACTGTTCCCGGAAGATATCTTGGGGAATTCAGAACCCTGGATGTTGGAACCGGCCGGAATGAAACCGGTATCCGGCTGTCCGGCTAAAATCTGACTCAAAGACACGAACAGAACTATACCGGTCAGGATTTGTATGAATGAAGATTTCATAAAAATGGATTTGATGACTTGTTTATGCACTTTTAAAAGCTTGCCACTTCAGTCTCAAAGATAAGAAACGTAATCAAATAGCTAAAATATGAATATTATATCCTCAATAACAAGCATTTGGTCAAAACAGCCGGTTTTGTAATTCCCTTCGAAAATGTCTTATATATTATTGATAAACAATAGAATAAAATATGTATTCTTTCAGGTTGCATCCTTTAACTGTATTTTCTGTCAATTTCAGCATTCTTTTGACGAATAGCATCATTGTGGTTATCAGTCAGGTGTATATGTCAGCCATTGTCATGATTTTTTTGATTAAGGAGGAGTATATACATCGCATTTGCCCATCAGATGGGCATTAAATGCTTGCAATGCAGGTTCAGATACTTTACTTTTGATATCAGCAATACCAATAGTCATGAAAACAGTATATCAGATTAAATCGGAAGCAACCGGTAAAATATTTATCCGGCGCAGGAAAATTGCAAAGTCGTTACGTTGGTGGCTTCGTGAGAACGGATGGGAATTTACATACAGTTTTACATGCAGCTGACTGCTGAGAATTTTTATAAACCAAAAAGATGAAAGCATTTACAAAGAACCGGGCATGTTTAGTTTTCCTTTTGTTCATTTCAATACCGGCTTTTGCTTATATGGGGGATGATCTGAAACCGGTAAAAGTAAAAAGAGAGATAAAGCAGGAATGCCGGAAACAGAAGGGTGCTTGCAGCTCATACAGGGTAAAGGATTTTAAAAAGCCAGATAAATTTAAATCAAGCCGGAAAAGATCCAGCCGGCCATACAGATAGATGATCATGAAAAAAGCCGGAATTATATTTTTATTGCTTTTTGTGGTATCATGTGCCACGACCGAGAGATCGGGATTATTGCCTGAAGATGAGTTATTTGTTACAAGAAGATATGTCGGTGATTTTCTCGATTCAAGGCATACAGAGCCCGGGCGATTCGGATCACCTCATATGATCTGGATCAAGACCACTCAGGATAGTGTCTATGGTAAGATATCGGCATATTCCCGGAGATGTGACTTTTCAAAGGGTGACAGGCTTTATCTGAGAAGGGTGTACCAGGCAACCGGTGTTTTTGGAACCTGGATGTACCAGATTGAAAATGAAAAGGATGTCTGGTATAAGGTAAGTGAATTTCAGCATGATAATCAGGTGCTTGTACAAGTCTGGTTCTGACAGCCGGTCTGAAAACAGATTGTTAAGAAGGTCTCGCTAAATATTATGAATATGGAAGTTGCAAAAAATCTTAATATCGAACGTCAGGTGTATTCTTTTGCACCATCACGGCCATCAGGTGAAAAGGATCTGAATCCTTCTCCTTTGAGCCTTGTTGCCGATGGTGATATTAATTTTTATCATTATCTGAATCAGATAGGACTGAATAACGATCCCAATCTGATCATCCTTTCAGCAAGGAACCATTATTATTATGGTGAAAATGATCTCAGGGATGTCAGGACCATAATTAACATGAAGAAGCTGAACCTGATTAAACATCTGGATAAGTTTCTTGTCAGTCTTATCCGGATTCTGCCCCCGGAAACCAATTTCCTTGGTTGTTTTTCAGACAGTAATCATGCCGCAAAGAATGGATCGAAAGTTCAGAAATTTGAGCGTCTTGTAAAGAGATTCAATAATTTTCTGGATTCAAAAACTGACCGTAATTTAAATGAAAACAAAGTTAAAGAACTTCTTATTTCTCATGGTTTCAGGATTTTTAACATGAGTAAGATAGACGGAGTAACTTATTTTCACTCAAAACTTGTACAAGGTGCTTAATAAAAGCTACAGATCTCACGGGTACCCGGCTTAAATCAAAATCCCTTTCATTTCTTTTCTTTTGGCAGGAAAGCTGAAATTATATCAAGAGGGACAGGGAATATAATTGTTGAGCTTTGTTCCGATGCCACTTCTGTCAGTGTCTGGAGGAAGCGAAGCTGAAGAGCCGCAGGGTTTGAACTAATTATTGTAGCAGCATCAGCCAGACGCTGGCTTGCCTGAAACTCTCCTTCGGCATGAATTACTTTCGCACGGCGTTCCCTTTCGGCTTCTGCCTGTTTTGCCATTGCACGCTGCATCTCCTGCGGGAGATCTATATGTTTCACTTCAACATTCGATACTTTGATCCCCCAGGGCTCTGTCTGATGATCAATGATCTTTGCAAGTTCCTGATTGATCTTTTCGCGTTGAGATAATAATTCATCCAGTTCTGACTGACCCAGAATGCTCCGTAGTGTGGTCTGTGACAGCTGGGAAGTGGCAAAAAGGTAGTTTTCAACTTCAACAATTGCCTTATCAGGCTGGATAACACGGAAATACACTACAGCGTTCACTTTTATCGAGACGTTATCCTTAGTAATGACATCCTGGCTGGGGACATCCATTACCACTGTCCTAAGGCTCACCTTGACCATTTTATCAATCACAGGAATGAGCAGGATCAGACCGGGTCCCTTGACACCAATAAACCTTCCCAGCCTGAAGACAACTCCCCGTTCATATTCACGTAATATCCTTATGGCACTTGCCAGGATGAACAGCAGGAAAATAACTCCCGCAACCAGTAATGTTAAAGTTAACTGCTCCATAATAGATCCTTTCTGTTTTATGTTGTTTTACGAACCAATAATTTCAGATTTGTAACTTTTATTACTTCTACTTTTGTTCCTTTGGTTACAGGTCCGTCCTGACATTCCGCATTCCATATCTCACCATGCACCATTATCTGCCCATCGGGCGAAAGATCTGTGATTGCTTCACCTGTTTCACCTGTCATTCCTTCAATTCCTGTTACCGGTTTCCGGGTTTGTGCCTTAATGGCAAAACCGATTGCAAAAATGAAGAAGGCGGCAGTGAGTATTACAAATACCAGGATTACATGCCAGGAAATTCTGAACACTTCAAGAGTTGATTCCATATTAATTAACATTATTGAACCAAGGGTAAGCGATATTATTCCACCTATGGTCAGCAGGCCATGGCTTATTATTTTTATTTCAGCAATGAACAGAATGATTGCGAAGATTATCAGGGCCAGACCGGCGTAATTCACCGGGAGTGTGTGCAGAGAATAGAATGCAATGATCAGGCTGATCCCGCCTATGACGCCCGGGAATATTGTCCCGGGGCTGTAAAGTTCAAACATTATCCCGTATATTCCTATCATCAGGAATATGTAAGCAATATTCGGGTCGCTAACAAGATTCAGGATCTTTTGCCTGAAACTCATTCCGATTTCAGTTACAACTGCATCTTTGGTTTGTAAGACCTTCATACCGGAGCTCAGTGAAATTTCTTTTCCGTCTATTTTTTCCAGCAGATCTTCGACCGATACAGCAGTTATATCTATCACATTTGCCTTAAGGGCTTCGGTCTCCGTAATACTGAGGCTTTTCCGGACCGCATCTTCAGCCCATTGTACATTGCGTTCACGTTTTTCACTGATTGTCCTTATGAAAGCTGCAGCATCATTTGTTGCTTTTTCATTCATTATGGAATCCTGTTCTCCCTGCATTGTAACCGGATGAGCAGCACCAATGTTTGTTCCCGGTGCCATCGCTGCTATATGCCCTGCCAGAGTTATAAATACTCCTGCTGATGCAGCCTGGGATCCTCCCGGAAAAACAAATACGGCAACAGGAACCGGAGAATCGAGTATGTCAGTTACAATTACCCTGGTTGATTTTAATAAACCTCCGGGAGTATTGAGTTTTATGATAAGACACTCTGCATTTTCTGAGGCTGCCAGCTTGATACCCGAGTTTATATATTCAGCTGTTGACGGATTAATGGTCGCATCAAGTGATATAGCAATTACTTTTTTCCCGGCATTTGTTTCATCAGCTGATATTGCTGAAGCTATACCCATTACCAGGAGAAAGAAAACAGTTATTTTGAGGCTGAAAATTCTCATAAATATTTTTAAAAGCAACTGACTGAAAGCAAGTGTTATCGGGCAAAAACCAAAAAAAGTCGCTTTGGTCCCAGGCTAAGTGAATAACGGACTTATCAAATTTAGTTTATTTGATTTATTTTTCATACTTTTTGAGCTTTATAATTCAAATACTTTATGAGTCCCTGGTTTTTATCAGCCTGTTTGTTTAAACACAAAGGACACAAACGAAAACACAAAGAGCACAAAGGGGTAAAATAGGAATATTTATTAATTTAATTGCTTAAATATACAATTATGGCTTATTTCGGTTCTCAAAACAGGTTTAATGAGTTTAAGACTGATTTCCTGAAGGATACGGGAGTAAAAAATGTTGAGGATAATCTGGAACTGTATACTCAGTATGTTATTGCAAGATTTACAGATCACAATAACCGCTTGCTGAGTAATCTTACAAACGAAATTCAGGAGCTGTATAAGGTACTGAAAAAGGTCTGATAATAAGATCTTATTTTCTTGATTTTAGGTTCCGTTACGGAGTTAATTGTCCTATAAAAATGTCCGAATGTTACCGGAAAGAACACACATTTCATATACATACAGGCTTACTCTGGTCGCAACGCTTGGGGGTTTGCTGTTTGGCTATGATACAGCCGTTGTATCAGGCGCAGTAACAGCCATCCGTGAATTTTTTGTCGAACCGATGACGCAGAATATCGACCAGGCAAGAGAAGTAATAACAGGTTACAGGATCACAATTTCCGTTGCTGTTTTTATTATCGGTTTGGCTGTAAGCGGTATGCTGGTCAGATTATTCAGCTGGAAGAAAGGACTTCTGTTCAGTTCAGTTCTGTTAATCCTGGCTGCCATTGTTTTGATATTACAGTTCAGCAATTCCCCGGTTTTAACATCGGACAGCGCAAATTCCATTACCGGGTTTACTGTTTCAGGTGCTTTAATCGGATGTATAGTCGGCGGATCCGTTGCCGGTTTTGTAAGCTGGTCGCTGGGCAGAAAAAAGGGACTTATGCTGGCGGCATCATTGTTTGTTTTATCGGGTATTGGCGCTGCTTTCCCCGAAAAAATGGGCATTTTCGGGATGCAACCTCTGATATCGTTTATCTTTTACAGAATAATCGGAGGTATTGGTATAGGGCTGGCTTCAATGCTCTCGCCAATGTATATTTCAGAAATTGCACCTGCGGATATCCGCGGTAAACTTGTCTCCTGGAATCAGTTTGCTATTGTACTTGGGATCCTTGTAGTATATTTTGTCAACTGGTTTATTGCAAAACAGGGTGACGAGCAGTGGAATATGACAATGGGCTGGAGATGGATGTTCTTTTCGGGTGTTATTCCTTCTGTGATCTTTATAATTCTACTTTTTTTCATACCGGAAACACCAAGGTACCTTGCCCTTAAGAACAAAAACAGCAGGGCGCTGGATGTTTTAAGCAGAACAGTAGGACAAAATGAGGCCGGGAAAAGCCTTAAAGAGATAAGTGAAACGGTTGCCGGAAGATCTGTTCCCTGGCTTTCTTTCGGCGGACTTGTGATTGTTATCAGCATACTGCTGGCAGCATTCCAGCAAATGATAGGTATTAATGTTGTACTTTATTACGCCCCGAAGATTTTCCAGAACACCGGTACCCGTCTGGATATTTCACTTTTGCAGACAATCCTCGTAGGCGCTGTCAACCTTATATTTACAGTCGTCGCTATTTTTACAGTCGACAGGTTTGGCAGGAAACCTCTGCTTATAATCGGAGGATTGATCATGAGCTTTGCCATGACGGTGATAGGGTTTGCATTCTATATGGAGAGTATGGGTATAACTGCCCTGTTATTCATTTTATTATATATTGCCGGTTTTGCGATGAGCTGGGGACCTGTGATGTGGGTACTCTTATCCGAGATCTTTCCAAATTCGATCAGGGGTGCAATGTCAATTGCCACAGCCACCGTCTGGATCTCGGATCTCATTATTTCCTGGACATTCCCGGTGCTTGATGACAATATCTGGCTCGTTGAAAAGTTCCACCATGGATTTGCATACTGGATATATGCGCTTATTTGCATTTTCGCAGTAATTTTTGTCTGGAAAATAGTACCAGAAACTAAAGGTAAAACTCTGGAGCAGATAGAGAAATTCTGGAAAAAAGATACAGAGTAAACCCCTGATCCTCTTAACCCAGGGCTTTGATAAGTTTTTGTTTGAGTTTTTTGAACTGGTCCGATTCGGGCAGGCGGATTTCTGGGAGCTCATTAATGGTTTCATGTTCCACGATGCTTACAGGAGGCCTGCTCATCACCATTATTTCCGCTCCAAGCATTATTGCTTCGTCGACATCATGAGTTACAAAAATCACGGTACGCCTGTCGGTCTTCCATATACGGGCAAAAGATCTGATCATATTTAGTTTCAGTGCAATATCCAATCCTTTCAGGGGCTCATCCATCAATATTATATCGGAATTGCATGCAAATGCCCTTGCTATTGAGACACGCTGACGCATGCCGCCACTGAGCTGTGAGGGATAATAACCTGCAAATCCTTCAAGTTCAACAAGTTTAATAAGCCGGTCACTTTCCTTATGTCTTTCCTCATCAGTCATTCCCCTGTCCATTACAAATTCAATATTGCTCCTGACCGTTTTCCACTGCAAAAGCCTGGGATCCTGGAAAATATAGGACATGGTTTTTTCCTGAAAACCTGAAAAATTCCCGCTGTCGGGAAGGATGATCCCCCCAATGATATTTAGCAATGTTGTCTTTCCGCATCCTGATGGACCAAGAATACATGTAATTATTCCTTCGGTAAAACTGATACTGAAGTCCCGGTAAAGCAGGATATCATCATATTTCTTGTTAAGATTTTCAATAAGTAAAGCCATGATCAACTTTTCCAGACAACAATTTTATGTTCACTCCAACGGATGATTTTCTCAAAACCAAAACTGATAAGGACGGCTATGATGGTCCAGGCAATAACGGCATCCACATTCAGATACGTTTGCTGGGCCTGCATCATAGTACCAATTCCGTATTTAGGCTGGCTGAGGACTTCACCTATAATTATTGCTCTCCATCCTATACCCATGGCACTTGATGCCCCGCTTATTATAAATGGCATGATGGCAGGAATGTAGACCTCGGATACGATCCTTCTCCGGCTTACCCTGTAAAACCTTGCCATTTCGATAATATCCCTGTCCACACTCCGGATACCATCGATGACATTTGTGCAGATGAACGGGAACATCGTGAGCAATGCTATAAAAACAGGAACCGAACCCGGACTGAACCATATCAGGGCAAGCAGAATGATTGCAATAACAGGAACAGAGCGGACAGTTACAAGAAAAGGATTAAGAAAAGCGTTGAATCCCGGACTGATGCCGGCAGCTATCCCGAGGAACAGACCCAGAACAGCCGAAATAAAAAATCCGGCCAGTCCGCGTAAAACGGTCATCCCAACAACAGAAACAAAATCCGGATCGGTGAACAGTCTTATAACTGTCATTAATGTCCTGCCCGGGGATGGCATTATAAAATCCGAATTAAAATACATGGCAAGCAATTGCCATATTACAAGTATCAATGCAACAGATGCAAATCCCAGATATTGCTTTTTAGTAAATGAAATTTTCATCAGGCAGTTTTCCTCCGATAATATCAGGATTCATTTTATAAAAAATATCAAGATAGTCTCTGATCTCAGTTCTTATCTCAGAGGCCCTCACAAAATTCATATTTGATCGCGGGATTGAATTAAAAGCAACTTCATGATCGGGCAGAATATTATACCTGACTATCAGAGCAGCTGCACTGTCGGGATAATCATTTACCCATTTAACAGATCTTTCGCAGGCGCTGACTATTTTTTCAACAATTTCCGGTTCATTGCTCAGTATGCTTTCTTTACACATAAAAGCAGTCTGTGCGATCGGGATGCCCTCAGTTTTGTTCCATTCACTGTTAAGATCAAATAATGGGTACACATTTTTATTCCTCTTCATTACAAGGCTTAACTGGGGTTCTGACAGTACTCCGAGTTTTGCCTGTCCTGCTGCAACTGCGTTGGCCAGATCAATGTGTGTCGGGAAACTGTAGTCAAGTATTATATCTTTTTCGGGATCTAATCCGTTTTTTTCAAGAAGATGACGGAAGACAACATCGGGTGTCATTTCTTTTGCCATGACATTTATTCTTTTGTTCCTGAGATCCTCCCATCGTTTAATTGTTGTATCCTCACTGCTAAGATACATGGTTCCCCATACGGGAATCGCAATAAGCCTGAAATCAAGTCCTTTATTATACAGTATCGATGCCATTGTAGTCGGAAGAAGAGCAAATTCTGCACTGCCATCAAGCATCATCTTTCTTACCTGGATGGGTTCATCGAAAATTTTTATTTTAATATCCTTATTTCCGGCATTTGAAATGCTGTCGATAAATTTGATAAGGCCCATTGAGGAAGGACCCTTCAGGCTTGCAATAATTATGTAAGGCTGGTCCCCGGTACTTCGGGCAGGATTCCTGCAGGCGCTGCCAAAAGCAAGCAGCACAAGAATAAAAATTAAATTGACGCGCATCCTGAAATTTTGCACAAAGCTATTTAATTTATGTGACTATCGGTAATCATTAATAAATCAGCTGTTAAATAAGTAAGTATCCCCCTGCTCATCCTTTCTCCAGGGGGAAGGTGACCTTTTCCCCGCCAGCTGGCGCAAAGTCATCAAATTAAACAAACCACCCCGGCCAGACAATTTAAATTTCTATGAGTCCTACGATTTCTGCGTCTGGCCACCCCTCCTTAAAAAAAGGAGGGGAAACTTTTACCCCCAACAGCCTTTAGGTTAACGGCTATGCCAGCTAAGGGGGAAATATGAAAGGGGTAAAAACATCAGACTGATTGTGTTTTTGCAACCCTTCTTTGTAAAAATATGATCTTAATCATTGTGCAATATATTGATAATACCTATTTTTGCGCCGTTAAACAATAAAACCTGTTATTATCACTGAGATCCGGGACTTTTGTCCCGGTCAAGGTAAGCAGGTTAATATATAATCTAATCCAGAGGTATTCTGATGGAAAAGAGAATTGGGACAGTGCTTATCCGGGTTGAGAGCCGTGAAAACGTTCAGATGCTGAACGACATCTTATCAGATCATTCCGATATCATTATTGGCCGTCAGGGATTGCATCTCAGCAGCAATCAAAGTATTATTTCTCTTGTTCTTGAAGGTACCACCGATCAGATTGGTTCCCTTACAGGCCGTCTTGGCCGTTTAAGCGGAATTCAGGTCAAGTCAGTACTTTTAAAGAACACAGATAATGAATAAACTATTTTACTTTACTGCAGTCTTTGCAATTATTCTTCCGTTAAGTTCAAGCGGCCAGGAGATCGTCAATCAGGAGTTAAAGATCAACAGGGGATCCATAGCAGATACCACAATAAGCATCGGGGAGGTAGTCGTTTCGAGTTTAAGGATTGACCGGCAGGTTAAAAATCTGCCTGCACCTATGGTAGTTTTAAGATCTTATGATTACCAGAGGCAGTCCTCTCTTACCCTTTCCAATGTTCTGGATAAAGAATCAGGTATTTCAATGGGTGGCGACGGGATATGGGCTACAAATATAAACATCCGTGGCTTAAGTGAAAACCGCCTGGTAACCCTCATTGACGGCAACAGGGTTGAGACGGCCAATGACCTTACCGCATCAATGAGCATGATTGATATGTATGATATCGAAAGGGTAGAAGTAATAAAAGGTGCACAATCCTCACTATATGGTTCGGGCGCAATGGGAGGGATCGTCAATATTATAACAAAAGATGCTCATTTTGCCGATAAACCGTACCTGTCGGGGAATGTCGCATCAGGATTTGCATCAGTAAACAACCTGTTTTCAGGTCATGCAGATATTAATACAGGTTCGGAAAAATGGTATCTGAGACTGAGCGGGACACTGAGTGATGCAGGTAATGTTCGGACCCCCGAAGGTGTTATGCCAAACAGCCAGTATTCATATAATAACCTGACTGCCAAACTCGGGGTGAAGCCTTTTGATAATCATTTTTTCAGAATTCAGCTTCAGCGCTACCAGGCAAATGATGTTGGCATTCCCGGCGGTGATGCTTTCCCCGGACCGGCAGAGGCCACTTATTCGGGTATCGGCAGAGACCTTTTGTCTGCCACTTATGAGATCAAAAATCTAAGTAACACTCTGAGCTCGCTCAAATTCGGATATTTTAATCAATATATCGACCGTTTTGTTTCAATGAAACCCAATACGATCACAGAAGCAAAATTACCCAATGGTAATACCCAGCGTACTACTCCTGAACTGTTTACTCCTGCCGGTAAGCATCTTACAAATGGTGGACAGATTCAGAGCACCTGGAACCTGTCGGCAAACAATACCCTTATTGCAGGAGTCGATGTATGGAGCCGTAAACTGACAACGGAAAGGATCAAACATATTACTGTTGAAGTCCTTAATCCTTCAGGGACTGTTATTAAAACCAACAATATTATCCGGGGTGAAACGCCTACTCCTGAGTCGTCATTCAGCAGCGCCGGCCTTTTTCTGGAGGATGAGATCAGATTTCCGGATGATAGGCTGACACTAATCGTTGGAGGAAGGCTTGATGGCGTATTGATTAAGAATAAAGAAAACTATGATGTTGATTATATAACTATCAACAATGTGGTTAATGATTTTCCCGACCGGAGGCTTACATTCGCTGAGGGATCCGAAAACAATGTATCCTGGAGTGCAAATGCAGGGTTGCTTTATAATATGACAGAAAATACTGATCTCTCCCTGAACATTGCAAGATCTTTCAGGGCTCCCTCCCTCGAAGAAAGGTTTAAATATATTGACCTTGGAAACTTTGTAAGGCTTGGCGACCCGACTCTTAACCCTGAAAGAGGGCTATCAGTCGATCTGGGAATCAGGAAATGGTACAGTGACCTCAATTTCCAGGCAGGTGTATTTATAAACAGGATGACAAATATGATAGTAGAGGTACCGGGCGATTTTATCTATAAGGCTTATACAGGTTCATCCGAATATACAATTGATACCTTGCCTGCTCTGATAAACTCAAATGTAAGCAGGGCTCTTTTATATGGATTGGATTTTAAGTTTGAATATAATTTCTATGGCAATTTTGTTTTTACCGGATCAGGATCATATGTGCGCGGAAAGGATACAGAAGCCGGAAGCAACCTTCCCCTTATCCCGCCATTGAAGGGACGGCTCGGATTACGGTATTCATATCACAATTTAGGGTCAGCGGAATTTACGGTTACAGGGGTTGCGAAGCAGACAAAAATCGCTCAGGGTGAACAGGAAACGGATGGATATATTCGTCTGGATATGGCACTGGGTTCTGAAAAAATTGCCCTTGGCAGGACAGGATTACAGATATTTGCAGGGATTGATAATATTGCGAATAATAGTTATACAAATCATCTTTCAACCAACAGGGGAAGCATCAGCGTTGAACCAGGGCGGAATATCTACATCAGGATGAATTTCTCATTCTGATTGAATTTAGCGGGAGATTTTTATTTTATGTAAAGATTATTCTGATTTCAGAGAAGTTGTATCTTTACATTACAATAGCATGAGATATGAAAAATTTTGATTATGCCGTCCGGGCTAAATCCATACATCCTGTAGTCAGGACACCATTCATACCTGAACGGTGTTTTTCAGCAGATAAACCGAAACAATGCCCCAGATGCAAATCAGTTCTTATTGCTGAGTTGCTTTATGGGGAACCGGGCAGATCTTCAGAACTTTTTGCCGGTCTGAAAGCCGGACGGATTGTTCCGGCAGGCCGGATTTTACATGATGAGGGACCCCATCCAAGGTGGAAATGTCTGGACTGTCAGACAGAAATTTATATTAAAGAATCCTGACCGGGGAAATAATTTTCGACCAGTCATAAGATTATTTCTCCTGAAAAACCCTTACATAATCAACATACATTATATTCTTAGTTGATTCAAATGTGCCATATCCCGGATCAGGTATATCCCCCGCCCATCCTTTGTCCTGGATTTCCGTGCTCAGAATAATATATTCGGGTGCATGGGAGATCCCTTTGTCAGTTCTCCAGGATTCCACCCCGTCTATATAAAAGATATAACCTTCATCCGTCCACAACAGACTGTAGGTGTGATAACCTTCCAGCTTCCCATTCATCCTTTCCCCGCTTCCTGCACTTCTGTGAAATTCCCCATAACCGTTCCAGTGTAAATTATGACAGCCATAACGGCCATTTGTCGGGACAAATTCCATGATATCTATTTCAGTGCCGTCTTCTTTCGGATTATCAATCTCATTAAATGTCTTCCGGAAATTATGATACATTATCCAGAAGGCACCCCAGGATCCCATTTCAATATTGAATTTTATCCGCGATTCATAATAGCCAAAAGTAAAGTTCTCCTTCGTCTGGATCATGCCTGCATGATGAATAGTGTCACTTCCTGAAATATCTGTCCAGTTCCGGATCTCAAGTTCACCGTTGCCATTCAGCAGACAGGCTTCCTTCAGATTCACTGCACTGCGGCGTTTACCCAGGTTATGGAATCCCCAGACAAGGGTGTCCAGTACTTTGCCATTGAATTCATCATGGAAGGTTAATACATACTTGCCGGGAAGCCCGACCAGTGGTGTGGCTTTTTGCTGTTTGTTATTGCAAGCGGTAAGTGACAATACTGCTATAAATGCAAAAAGGGCTATTTTAAACCCGGGAAAGTCTCTGAAGGATAATCCGTTTTTCATGTTTATGAATTTATAATTAAAATCCGCATTTAATAATCAGTAAAATTAAAATATTAATCCGGACTTTCATAAATAGTCATTGGATTGGCAATTTCATTCTGACATCAGAGAATCAGTAACCGCCGGCTGATTTATGCAGTTTACCTTTTGAATTCCTTTATGGAAAGGAGGAGGCAGCAGAAAGGCTGAAGCTGAATTATTATTTGTAACTGACACAATATATGGAATTGTAACCAGTTCAGTATTTATTAAATTGATAATTGGCTGGTTCGATCCCAATATCATAAATAATTTAAAAGTAATAACTTAATTATAAAAACGGATGTTCAAGTTACTCCAGCCGGGGGTGATCAGGGTACCAGGTCTTTCCAACAGTCTTCTTCTTTATGTTCTGATCTTCATCCATATGTATTTCTTAACATCGTGTAATACAGAACCAATCAATTCAAAACATCATGCAGGGGAAATTGGTTTTTCTGGTTTTTATCTTGATATGGATTATTTAAAAGTCAATACTGTAAAGGATTCCCTGCTAAAAACCGGAGGGTTATACTATTTTGAAACTACGGATATGTTTGGGAATACACAGGAAAACCTGTACTATGATTTTTCAGGAGTTAGTACTTCGCTTTGTGCAAAAGTTAATCTGAGGGGAAGTCTTATAGTAGATCAAAGGTTAAACAGTATTCAATTGACCCTGCACACAAGGTTAAAGCCTGGGGATCCTGAATTTTCATATAATGTTGACCTTGATGAGGTTAATAAATTATTTGAATTATATAAGGAAAAATACGGAAAGCCAACCTTACTTGGACCGGGAGAACAATATAACTGGTTGGAAAAGAAACTATCTAATGTTTATTTTCCGGGGCCTGAAGGCAGACTTGTAAGGGATAAGATATTCTTCTGGGAGAAGGGAAACTATATAATATATTTTGATTTTGGTTATCCGGAAGCTTCGGTAAACACTGGTAGCCTGATTACAGAACCTGCTGTTTCTGAAGCGCATGATTCGACAATAACTCCGATTATATACTTTGACTTTACACAAGATTATATTGACAGGCTGCTTCAGAAAGCAGGGAAAATGAATAGCAGTCAGGTGAAGGATTCTTTTTACTTCCGGAAGAATCATACTAAAGTTAAAACCATTAACCATGAAACTTAAAATTTTATTCTGGATCCCGCGTGTTCTCGTAATTGTTTCGATACTTTTTCTGATGGTCTTCTCACTCGATGAGTTTGGTGGTGATGATCCCTTTGGAAAAAAGTTGCTGGGATTTCTGGTACATAATATCCCTGCATTTATTATGATCATCACCCTGATCATTGCCTGGAAGTACGAGATAAAAGGTGGTGTATTATTTATTTTGATTTTTTTTGCACTGGGTATTTTTTTTAAATCCTTTTCCGGAAATCCCGCTTCGCTGGTGGTAATAGCTCCCTTGCTTATGGCCGGAATAATGTTTGTTCTACATGAAGTTTTGTCTAAGCGGAATTACAAAAGCCAGCAAGATTAATTACATTTAACCTGGAAGTATATGATCACTTTAAATTGTTATATTACAAATGGGTTCACCCTTCTTTCAAAGATCTATTATTTCCGGCAGGGAATTGTCAATGTCATCGGTTATTGTTATTGATTATTTCAGCAGATCAAAGAATTTGTAAAAATGAGTATAAACAACCACAGTAAGTTTATTGAGAAGATCAGGAACGGAAAGCTTTGCAGGGGAATTGTCATAACCCTGAGTGATCTTACCGTATCCGAGCTGGCCGCTGAAGCCGGATATGATTTCACCTGGATCGACATGGAGCATGCTCCTTTAACAATAGAATCGGCATTACACCATATTATCGCGGTTAAGGGAACTGATTGTGCTCCTCTGGTAAGGGTCCCCTGGAACAAAGCTGAGGTGATCAAACCTGTTCTCGATCTTGCACCGGCCGGTATAATAATCCCGATGGTCAATAATGCTGAAGAAGCAAGATCTGCTGTCAGTTCCTGCCGTTATCCTCCTGCCGGGATCCGTGGGTGTTTCGTCAGGAGGGCAGACAGGTATGGGCAGACACCTTTTGCAGAATACCTGAAAGCATCGGAATCAGACCCTCTGATCATAATCCAGATAGAGACCATCGAAGGAGTCAGAAATCTTGATGAGATACTGAAAATCCCGGGTATAGACAGTATCTGTATAGGGCCTCTGGATCTATCGGGATCTATGGGTAAACTAGGGCAGACTAATGATCCTGAGGTAAATAGTATTATAGATTTGATTTGTGAAAAAGTCAGGGCATCAGGATTACTTCTTGGAACAGCTTCATTTCCTGTCGGACCATGGGTAAAGAGAGGTATTGACTGGATAGCGCTGACAAGTGATTTTGCTTCACTACTTGCTTATTCAAAAATCGTTCTTTCCGAGTAACAGATCGCCTGAATAAAACAGAAACAGAGGCTTGTCAGGCCTCTGTTTCTTAATAATAATACCAATCAGGTTTACATGATAATAGTCATTAATAGCCTGGATTTTGCATTGCTGCTTTTTCCTCTGCTGTGAGTGCTCTGCCCTCTTCATTATAAATGGCATCGAGGAAAGTCTGTGGTATCGGGCGCAGGTAATGCTTATCCTGGAGAGCTGCTACTGATCCTTCGTTATAAGTCCTGGCGCGTTTAATAAGCGTTTTAGTGCGCGCAAGGTCTTCCCAGCGGAAAAGCTCACCATTGTTTCTATGTCAGCTTCCGGTGTCGAAGACAACGGTTTCTGGTCACAGTTATCC
>CAYPHL010000049.1:0-30179 GCA_964410385.1 uncultured Rikenellaceae bacterium
TTTTTTACCACTTGAAATTACAGGTATATGTGCTTACATTGTCTCTGTTGTCGGTTACCTTCAGCCACATACTATGGGTTGAACCTTTTGTAATCCGCTCCGGATCAAATGTATAGGTAAGCAAATTATTTTTCAGGTCATATTTAAAGAGTGCCCATTTGCCATCGACAAGGGGCTCATAGGATTTAATTCCTGACAGGTTATCGGTGATTCTCACCCTGATTTCCTTTTTTGACGTAAGATCTGCACCCGGGTACAGTCCGTTAGCTGTAATAACAGGTGCAACAGTATCAATCCCGATGTAAAACTTCCCGAATGTAGAAGTTTCTGCATTGATAAATCCCTCAGACATTTTCCCTGATAAGGGAACCCTTACACCGTCATCCCTTAACATTATGATCAGCATCTTCGATTGCTTCCCGGCAGGAATTGATAAAGGTTTTATCGACAGCGAGTATGATCTTTGAAGAGGGGTGAACTTATTGTGTACGTGATGCAGTTCAGAGTACATCCCGGCAGCAGGCGCTTCCTTTTTATAACTGAACATAAGAGTGTCGTAAAGGGCACCGGCAGGTATGGAGACAGCAATATTGCCTGCCCTGAACCTGTTGGCCCTGTTATACGGCATCATTATCAGATCTGAATTGCCGGGTTCCGGAAGAGCCATTTCTGAACGTGGTTCACTTTTTACAGGGAATGAAAGCACCGATAAATTATTGTGTACATCCCTGATCTCAATTACAACATGGTGAATTCTATTGTCGCTGAAATTGTAAATACCTCTGTTGACTATGTTTTCATATGTGCTAAGCCTGTTATTAGGAAGAAGATACACTCTTTCGAAATATACTCTGTCTTTCATATATGTCTCATAATCAATATGACTGTTGATATATCTCGATTCTGCAAATGAGAATTCATCCATTACATTCCTGTAAATTACAGAACTGTCAATTTTCAATTCAACAGAGTAAACAGCACACTTATTATAGCTGTCATTAAGCAGATCATATGTTTTTATGCCGAATCCTGCAGCGCCACTGATTTTAATTTCATTTTCAACAGGTATGTAATAATTTCCATGACCACCCGATAAATCCATCTTTTTAACCTCGTTACGACCGTTAATCAGGGTTTTTTTATCAATGGGATATATTGTCAGCTTTTCAAATACAGGCTCGATATTATCACCTGTACCAAAATCGAACAGGAGAGGATTCACAGGCTTTTCAGAATCAGATTTCCTTACTTCATAATGCAGATGAGGCCCCGATGATCCACCCGTATTCCCCGAATATGCAATAACATCACCCTGTTTAAAAACAAATTTATCGCTTTCAGGAAATATGGATATTGTGAAGCTCTTCTTCTCATATTGATAATCGGTGACAAATTTCTCAATTTCCGGAATGAACCGGTCGAGATGCCCGAATACTGTCGAATATCCTGATGAGTGTCTGAGATAAAGAGCATATCCAAATCCTCCGGGGGTTATGCTAATGCGGTATACATATCCGTCAGCCGGAGCGATTATTTCTTTTCCTGTGACCCCCTGGGTCTTTATATCGATACCCGAATGAAAATGATCTGCCCGCAATTCCCCGAAGTTGGCGGAGAGTGCAAGCGGAATCCTGACAGGGGAAATGAAAATTTTCTTATCTTTTGGAATATCTGATAATGAAAAAAAATATAAACAAATTAAAAATACTGATTTTATGAAAGGCATTATATTGCAGTTTTCTGATTATGCATTGCAAAACTAAGCATCTGGCGCAGTTGAGCAAACTATTTAAAGCATTTTTTTGAAAAATTGATTAACAATGATTACCTTTGCACTAAAGATTTTGATATGTCCGGTGATCTTTATGAAGAATTAAAACTTTTAAACAAAAAACTGGATGAATTGTTAAACAGGTATGAAAATCTTAAGAACGAGAATCAGAATCTGAGAAAATCTGAAGGAGAATTAAAGGGAATTCTTCAGGAAAGAGAGGAAAGAATAAAGGAACTTGAGATTAGGTACGAAAGAGTTAAGTTATCAGGAGCACTGTTGGGTGATGGCGGGAATGCCGGTGAAGCAAGGAAGAGGATTAATGAGTTAGTGCGGGAAATTGACAGATGTGTTGCTCTTTTAAACAGATAAGATATACCAATGGATGATAAGCTTTCGATCAGGGTAAATGTAGCTGACAGGTATTATCCATTGAAAGTGGAACGGGAAAATGAAGAGAAGATCAGGAAAGCTGCCAGGATGATTAATGAAAAGGTGTTGCAATACAAGCAGCGCTATACTGATAAGGATGTGCAGGATTTCCTGGCGATGGCGGCCCTTCAGTATGTGATAAAGCTTACAGAGGAGGAGGAAAAGCTGGAAAATGATTATATCCCGGATGCCATAAGTGAACTGATTCAAAAGATCGATTCAGTTCTGGATAAACAAGAGTAACAGCGTTCTTTAAAATAGCAGGAAAATATTGCCCGCACTGTTTCTTCATTCATTTTTGGAACTCAACAGTTAAAACTTTGAAGCCCACCTTAATCTGGTAAGGACAGGCCTCACCCCGTCCCGGTTTTTATCGGGACGTCGGGATCACGCCGGCGCGTGACAGTGGACGTTCAACCCGGAATAGGAGCTTCAACCATGTAGATATGGGGTTTTATAAAATCTGAAGGAACTTTGCGGGTTTTTTTTAATATATTAACTATAATTTCTATGACAATATTAATAACATCAATAAACAGTATCCTTGCGATTATCCTTGGCGCAGTTGCACTGCTGGCCGGATTTGGAACAGGAATATTCTTCTGGCACTCGGCTCTTAAAAATAAAAGCCGGAAGATAATAAGCGAAGCGGAAACAGAGGCTGAAGTAATAAGGAAAGAAAAAATCCTGCAGGCCAAAGAGAGATTTTTGCAGCTTAAGGCCGAACATGAAAAGGTAATAAATGAAAAAAATAACAGGGTCGCACAGGCTGAAAACAGGATAAAACAGAAAGAACTGACTCTTTCCCAAAAGATTGAAGAGGCACAGCGCAGGAAGAACGAGGCCGAAACAATCAGGGAAAACCTGAACACCCAGCTCGAATTGGTCGATAAGAAACATGAAGAGCTTGAAAAACTTCACAGACAGCAGGTTGAGAAACTTGAAACTATCTCAGGACTGTCGGCGGAGGATGCCAAAAACAATCTTATCGAATCCCTGAAGGAAGAGGCAAAGACAGGCGCAATGTCATACATCAACGAGATTCTCGATGAAGCAAAGATGACAGCAAACAAGGAAGCCAAAAGAATCGTCATCCAGACTATCCAGAGAGTTGCTGCCGAAAATGCAATCGAAAATGCGGTTACAGTCTTTCATATTGATTCTGATGAAATGAAAGGCCGGATCATCGGACGTGAGGGAAGGAATATACGAGCCCTTGAAGCCGCAACAGGTGTAGAGATAATCGTGGATGATACCCCGGAAGCTATTGTCCTTTCAGCTTTCGATCCTGTAAGAAGGGAAATTGCCCGCCTTGCCCTTCACCAGCTGGTCACCGATGGCAGGATCCATCCTGCAAGAATAGAAGAGATAGTCGAGAAGACAAAAAAACAGGTCGAAGAGGAAATCCTTGAAGTCGGAAAACGTACTGCCATCGATCTCGGTATACATGGACTGCATCCCGAACTGATCAGACTGGTCGGGAAAATGAAATACAGATCATCCTACGGACAGAACCTTCTGATGCATTCACGCGAAGTGGCTAATCTCGCTTCAATTATGGCAGCAGAACTTGGCCTGAACCCCAAAATTGCCAAAAGAGCAGGACTGCTTCACGATATTGGCAAAGTGCCGGATGATGAACCTGAACTTCCGCATGCAATCCTTGGCATGAAGATGGCTGAAAAATATAAGGAGAAACCTGAGATATGCAATGCTATCGGAGCCCATCATGATGAAACCGAAATGACAACCCTTATTTCACCGATCGTACAGGTTTGTGACGCAATATCAGGCGCACGTCCAGGTGCCCGCCGTGAAGTGGTTGAATCATATATCAAAAGACTGAAGGAGCTCGAATCAGTTGCACTTCAGTACCCCGGCGTTACAAAGACGTATGCAATACAGGCCGGAAGGGAACTTCGTGTAATCGTAGGCGCCGAAAAGGTAAATGATAAGGAAGCCGAAGGTCTTTCATTCGAAATAGCAAGGAAAATACAGAATGAAATGACTTATCCCGGACAGATTAAAATAACTGTGATCCGCGAAACACGTGCTGTCAACTATGCTAAATAACAATCTGTCAAAATAATATTGAAAGAATCGATATTTTAGCTAAATTTGTTTCCCATATTCGTGGGAATCAATGTCGCAGATCAAACTAGTTAATATTGTAGGTGCCAGGCCTCAGTTTATTAAAGCGTCAGCAATCAGCCGGGCAATAAAAACAGGTTTTTCAGACAGACTTGAGGAAATTATAGTTCATACCGGACAACATTACGATAAGGAGATGTCCGATATATTCTTTGATGAACTCGAGATCCATGAACCTCATTACAATCTGGGTGTGGGTTCATCAACTCACGGCAGGCAGACTTCAATGATGATTACAGGCATTGAGGAAATCCTCCTTAAGGAGAAGCCGGATTGTGTGCTCCTCTACGGTGATACAAACTCAACTCTCGCCGGAGCAATTGCTGCTGCAAAGATGCATTTTCCGGTTATACATGTTGAAGCAGGACTCAGGTCTTTCAATAAAATGATGCCTGAAGAGTTAAACCGTATTGTCAGTGATCATTCCTCAACACTTCTTTTTGCTCCCACAAACGCGGCATTTAAGAACCTTATGAGAGAAGGATTCAGACCCGAAAACTCTCCTCCCTATACAATTGATAATCCAAAGATATATCTGACGGGCGACATAATGTATGATAATGCCCTGTTTTATGCCGGCCTTGCCGAAAAGAAAAAAGCTTCATTTCTCGAAAACCACCAGGTCCGCCGTGATGGATTTGTCCTTGTTACAATCCACCGTGAAATAAACACTGATGATACTTCACGTCTGGAATGTCTGATGAAAACTATGATCTCTCTTGCCGGAGAAAATAATGTGACTTTTGTGATGCCCCTTCATCCCAGGACTGTTTCATCACTGAAAACAAAACTGTCTTCGCTGTTCACCGATCTCATTAATTCACAATATATTAGAATAATACCACCGGTTTCGTATCTTGAGATGATCCTGCTTGAAAAAACATCAAGGATGATAATCACTGATTCCGGAGGTGTTCAGAAAGAATCTCATTTCTTCAGGAAACCTTGCCTTGTATTACGCGCTGAGACAGAATGGGTGGAGCTTGTGAAGAATGGAACTGCGGAACTTGTTGATGCTGATCCTGTTAAGATAAGGGACGGATTCATGCGTTTCATCAACGACGGATCAGGTCTTGAGTATCCGGCTTTCTATGGCGACGGAAAAACAGCTGAATTCATTCTTGGAGAGATCATTATGATGTTCGAATAACCTTGATCATAATACTGAATAAATCATTATTTCCTTATATTAGTCATATGGAACGGCTTGTTAAAAACAAAAAGGTTCTTGTCACAGGTGGTGCCGGATTTATAGGTTCAAATCTGATAGACTCTTTTTTGTCCTGCAGTAACCAGGTGGTCTGTCTCGACAATTTTTCAACAGGAAAACGGGAAAACCTTAAGGATTATATGGATAATCCTGACTTCAGGCTTATTGAAGGAGACATAAGGGATTATGACGTTTGCAAAGCTGCTGTGGATGGTGTAGATATTGTATTTCATGAAGCTGCTCTGGGATCGGTACCCAGATCGATTAAAGATCCGGTAACAAGCACCGATGTAAATATCGGTGGATTTGTCAAGATGTTATTTGCTTCGAAAGAAGCAGGAGTAAGGAGATTCGTTTATGCGGCAAGTTCATCGACCTATGGTGATCATCCGGGATTGCCAAAAGTGGAAGACAGGATCGGAAAACCTTTATCTCCTTACGGCATAACAAAATACGTCGATGAGCTCTTTGCAACGAATTTCGCTGCGACATATAATATAGATGTTATCGGATTAAGGTATTTCAATGTTTTCGGAAGACGGCAGGATCCTCACGGAGCCTATGCGGCTGTGATCCCGCTGTTTGTAAAGAAGCTTATGAATCATGAAGCCCCTGTGATAAATGGCGATGGAACATATTCAAGGGATTTCACTTATATCGATAATGTCATCCAGGCAAATCATCTGGCAGGAGTTGTTGAGAACAGGGAAGCTGTTAATCAGGTTTACAATGTTGCTCACGGGGAACGGACCGACCTTAACCTTCTTTTCGAATTGTTAAGGGAAATGGCAGGCAGGTATGACAGTGAGATACTTACAATAAAACCTGTTTACGGAAAGGAGAGGGCAGGGGATATACCTCATTCGCTGGCATCCATTGACAAAGCCAGGAATCTCCTGGGATATTCTCCTGCACATACTGTAAGGCAGGGCCTCGGGGAAGCTCTGAAATGGTACTGGGAAAATTTGTGACTATCCATACTAATTATCTTTACGACTGATGCCGGTAAATTCAAGGAACAGAATAGCTGTTAATGTAGCCTCTTCTGTTGTCCAGGTCGTTGTGACAGGCATTGTCTATTTTTTTGTATACAGAGTATTAGTGATTAAACTCGGGATTGAATTGCTCGGAGTATGGTCTCTCATAATTGCCACAGCATCAATATCTAATCTGTCAAATCTCGGATTTAATTCCGCTGTAGTAAAATATGTTGCAGAATACAATGCAAAGGGAGAAGCGGACCGGATTAACAGATTGATTTACACATCAATAATTTCCATATCGATTTTTTTTCTGGCCCTGGGTGCTTTAATTTATCTGTTTGCATTCTTCTTTATTGACAGGGTGATAGATCAGGAATATAAAGCTCTTGCACTGCGCATTTTACCAATTTCACTGACAGGTCTCTTTTTCTATACTACAGGCAATGTACTGACTTCGGGGCTGGAGGGTTTACAGAAAAATTATATAAGGAATTTTGCCTTTGCTATTGCATCTGTATTTTACCTCTTACTGGCAATTTTCATGATTCCGGCATCTGGACTGGCAGGACTTGCAGTTGCCCAGGTCATTCAGACGATCGTAGTTTTCATTATTTCTTATTATTATCTGAAGAGATCCGTCAGCGGATTCGGAATTAAAAGTTTCAAATGGGACCGTGAGGTATTCCGTGAATTGTTCGCCTATGGGTATAAGATTCAGGTGATTTCAATCTGCCAGATGCTGACAGATCCGGTTACCAAGATACTTGTAAGCAGGTTCAGCGGATTAACAACACTGGGTTTTTACGAAATGGCGAGTCGGGTAATTACACAGTTACGCCAGATAATAGCAGGAATGGACCAGGTAACTATTCCAATTGTATCTCATTTTCAGCAGACTGATAAATCAACTGTCAGATTAATTTATGAAAAAGGATTCTCATTCATCGTATTTATTGTATTTCCCCTCTTTGCCGCTATTATCTTATTTACCCCATATCTATCCAGAATATGGATCGGAAATGTAGAGCCTGTCTTCATATTTTGTAGTTATATCCTTGCATCCGGGATGCTTGTAAATGTCCTTAATGCACAGGCATATTATAATTCACTGGGGGAAGGCCAGCTGAACGGTATAATGCTTATGACAATCTTTGTTTTGGGATTTAATATATTAACTGGGATTGGATTAGGTTTATTAATACCATCATACGGAGTCGTAATTTCATATGCATTATCTACAGCACTTGGCTCTGTGTATCTTATAGGTTATTATCATAAATATAACAATATCAGGATTAAAGAAATTATCAGGACACCTGATCTGATTATAATTATCAGCAGTCTGCTTTTCTCTTTGTTCTCAGTGGTTTTTCTTATCAGAATCGGGAAACAATTTGATTACAATCTGGCATCTATGTTTATATATATTATCGTTTTTATAGTTTTCTTTACTTTGGTTTCATACAAAAACAATAACTTCAGACTATTGAATATTTTTCAGTACTTTAGAGACAAATAGTATGGCAGAATCATTTTACATTTATGCTGTAATAATGATCTGTTATCATATCGTACCTGACAATCAGATTTCTGATGTTGAAGATTAGACCTGTTCTGACCATTCCCGACAGTGCCGGATCTGCAAGGATAATCCTTATGTTTCTGTTATTCAGTGCCCTGGTTCTGTACCTTTTCGTTTCAAATGAAATAATCTGGATTCTTTTTCTGTTATACCTGTTACTGCTGCTTTTCGCACGTATGAGGTTAACAATGAAACCTGTACTTTTTCCGGCCCTGCTGGCAGTTCCCTTATTATCAGCTTTACCTATGTCCCTGACCAGCGATATTTACCATTTCACCCAGGGAGTCTTTTATATGTCAATACCTGTTATTCTTCTGGTTACGGGTTATCAGCTGGCCAGAGTTTTTTCGCCGGAGACATTTCTTTCATTCATTGTAAAATCCGGGATCCTCATGGCATTTGTTTTTATAATATTAACTTTAATCAGAGTTGGATTTGTCGCGTTTCTTTCTCCATATCAGGAAGCCAGGTTCAGTGTTTCCAGTGGTTCTCCGGTCTGTGTTTTGAGTCTTACAATTGCAGCATATTCAGAATATTTTAATCTTAACATATTTAAAAGGCCTTTATCAAAATACCTTTCAATATTTGTTAATCTGATTGCTATATATCTTTTCGCATCGAGAACTTATTGGGTCCTGCTTTTCATCTTTGTGATACTGTTCAGTATAAAAACGATCCGTAAAGACAAACTTTTATTCTATGGCTTTCTGCTGATAGCAGGTTTCTTAATTTTTGCATCAATAATTAATTCAAAGTCCGATCTTACATTCCAGAACAGCATACTTTACAAGCTTGTAAATTCATTCAGGGAAATAAAAATCAGGAATTTCAGCGATTATGGAGATATCAATACATATTACAGAGGATATGAAGCTTACAGAGGATGGATAACATTTACAGAAGGTACCTTCATTGAGAAGATACTCGGATCCGGTTATGGAAAGCTGGTTAATCTGAATGCAAGCGTGTTCCTCGATGGTAAATACTGGACTGCTGTTCCCTGGATTCATAACGGTTTCTTCTTCATCCTTGTAAAAGAAGGATTACTGGGCGTCCTCTTATGTATTTTATTCTTCATTTATCTTTTTATAATATCTGTCAGGGGATTCACATCTTCTGATCCTGTAAAACAATTCCTCCGTCTGATTCTGCTCGGTTGTTCACTCTCAATGTTTATAGCAAACTATGTTGTTTGCGGATTGTTCAACCATGAAATGGCGATTCTCATGATCACAATAGGTTATTTGCTGCCGTTAATATCTCAGAAAACAAAAAAACATGAAGCTTAGGCTTATTAAAGTCAAAAACCCTGAAGCACAGCATGTATCCATATCAGATGTATATGATTTTGAATCGTCGGTAATTGAATTGTCAGATTTTGAAATTTGTTGTGAATCACGATTTATAAGACGCCTCATACGACCATCTTTAGCCGGCCTTATTAATAAATTCTGTCCCAAATTCAAAGCACCCTGTTTCTGTATCTCCATGGGGACATCAGGTGTAAGCAGAAGTTTTCCGCACATGTTCCTGTCAGACAATAATATTCTTTATCTCTTTGATGCCTGGCCGGAAAAATTCGGCATAATAAGGCAAATTATAAAATCTTATAACATTGGTATTCTCCTTATTTCCTCAAAGGACGCCGCAGAGCGTTTACAGGCACTTAACCCCGGGATACCGGTTATCTGGTGCCCGGAAGGGATCAGGAATAAGACCTACAGGGCACCGGATTACCCGATGAAAGATATTGATGTCTTGCAACTTGGACGTAAATACGATCTGTGGCATGATAAGGTCGTTCATGAGTTACAGGAATCAGGTTTCAGTTACCTTTATGAAAAGATAAAAGGAGAAGTGATCTTTAAAACAAGGGATGAATTCATTGATGGATTGGGTAGAAGCAGAATCTCAGTATGCTTTCCTAAATCACTTACTCACAAAGCCCAGTCCGGAGGAATAACTACCATGACACACAGGTATCTGCAATCAATGGCATCACGATGCCTCATTCTGGGAATAATTCCTGATGAGATGAAAGAGCTTTTCGGGTATGATCCCGGAATAACCGTTGATATGGATGATCCGGCGGGACAGATAATTGAAATAATACGGAACTTTAATGACTATATTCCGCTTATTGAAAGAAATTATACATTCTGCCTTAATAACCACGACTGGTCGAACAGATGGATTGTGATAAAAGATATTATTACTGAAAAGCTTAAATGGAACAGGGAGGAATAAGACTCAGGAAAAATGTTGAAGTGGCGGCAAGGGATTCAGGGCCGCTGATTACAATTATTACTGCAGTATTTAACGGTGCAAAAACGGTTGAGAAAACAATCAAAAGTGTGATCTGCCAGACCTGGCCCAATACTGAATTTATTATTATTGATGGTGGCAGCACTGATAAAACACTTGAATTAATTAAAAAATATGATGATCAAATAGATTACTGGCTGTCTGAACCTGATAATGGTATAGCCGATGCATTTAATAAAGGATTGCAATATGCTACCGGCGATTACGTAGCATTCCTCGGTTCTGACGACTGGTTTGAGCCGGACGGTATTTTCAGAATCGTCAAAGAAATAAAACCGGATGCGAAGATTTATTCAGGACATGCAAATCTCTGGAGCAATGACGGCAAAACTATGATCAAAGTTCATAAAAGTCGCCCTGAGAGAATTTTTCAGACTATGCGTATTGCTCATGCGGCTACATTTGTTTCGGTTGACCTTTTCAGTAGTATTGGAAAATTTTCAACGGAATATAAAATTGCTATGGATTATGACTTTTTTTTACGCGCCAGACTTGGTGGATATAATGTGAAAGTTATCGATAGCGTGATCGTCAATGTAATGTCTGGAGGAATCAGTCATAATGTTCAGGCGGCTGCTATGGAAGAATTGAAAATTAAGAATCATCATCTCGGGAAGAAACCTGAACATTTCATCTGGTATGTTGCATATACCCTTTTAGCTAGACTGATCTTATTTATTAGAAGGATTTTAAGTTATGGCTAAAATTAACATATAATGAACCTTCATTTTGGCAAAAGAGAGACAATCATATCAATATAAGAAAGAACCGTATCTGTGTTAACCCCAACCTTTAAAACAATCATCAGATCATAAAAATGACCAGGAAATTAATAGTATTTCATACTCTGAATGATTATAGTGGAAGTCCGAAAATACTGGCGACTGTTCTGTCCGGTCTCATAACAAATGGCTGGTCTGTGGATCTTTACACTTCTTCTGAGAAGGGGGGCTGTCTTTCAGATGTGGAGGGTATTAAGTTCCACAATATTCCTTACAGATTTACAAAAAACAGTATAATGACTCTCCTGCGATTCATTATTCTGCAAACGCGTTATTTCTTCATCTCGCTTAAATATATAAAAAACCGGGATGTTATCTTTTATTTGAACACTATCCTTCCTTTTGGTGCTGCTATTGGAGCTAAGCTTATCAAGAGGAAGATCATTTACCATGTTCATGAAAATCCTGTCCGGAAGCATTTTATAAATAAGATTGCCAGGTCGGTTATGTTGAAATATGCCGATAAAGCTCTTTTTGTTTCAGAATATCTGTTTAAAAGTTATTTTATGGATCAAGGAAGGAAGGTGCTGGTTAATAATGCCTTAGCTCCTGAATTTTCATCAATAGCCCGGTATTGGAGTCCGAAATTCGAACAGCCATTTAATATTTTAATGATTAGTTCTCTTAAAAGATTTAAAGGAATAGATGTATTCTATAACCTTTCCTTAAAACTTACAAAGTATAATTTTCATCTGGTACTTAATGCAAACGACTCAGAAATAGAAACATATTTTAAGTCAGGAAAAAATCCGGAAAATCTGAGAATGTATTCCGCCACCCGGGATCTTGATCCCATATACAGGATGGCACATCTGGTTGTAAATCTGTCGTTGCCTGATTTGTTCATAGAATCATTCGGATTAACAATACTTGAAGCTTTAGCTTATGGGATACCTGTAATCGTACCTCCGTTCGGAGGTATTTGTGAACTGGTTGAAGATGGAATAAATGGATATAAGGTAGATCCCCGGGATATAAGGGCTCTGGAAGAAAGAATTTCATGGATCTTTTCAGACAGGCAGAAATATTCTCTTTACTCATCAAATGCGAAGCTTATTGCTGATAAATTTTCATATTCAGCTATGATTAACAGAATAGGGACGGTTTTAAAAGAATCATAGATACGTGTAGCAGTTTTCGGAACCCGTTGCATACCAGTTGTCAAAGGATTTTTTATCAGGCGGCTAAACGGGAAAAAAGAAAAAAGAGTAAATTTGATTTTTTAAACTCGCTCATTTTGAAATATAACGTGCATTCCGGCATAATAAAGATCCACTTATAAATAAAATCATAGATTTTGTGACGTAATTTTCAATTCCGGATTCTTAATTAAAAAAATCATGAAAGATTATGTTTTGGTAACTGGTGCAGCAGGATTTATAGGAGCTCATTTATCTCTTGAATTAATTTCTTCAGATCAATTTGAGGTTATTGCTCTGGATGATCTCTCTGGCGGCTATAGAAATAATTTACCTGAAAATGTGACATTTATTAAAGGTTCAGTTACAGATCCCGTGCTTTTGGCAGAGATATTTGAAAAATATAAATTCAAATATGTTTATCATCTGGCGGCTTATGCAGCAGAAGGTTTAAGCCATTTTATCAGACGTTTTAATTATACAAATAATTTGATTGGAAGTATTAACCTGATCAATGAATCTGTTAAGCACAACATTAAGTGTATTGTCTTTACCAGTTCAATAGCAGTGTACGGAAAAGGACAGGTACCCATGATTGAATCCATGGTCCCTCAACCGGAAGATCCTTATGGAGTTGCTAAGTATGCTGTTGAAATGGACCTGAGATGTGCCCATGAAATGTTTGGATTAAACTATGTTATTTTCAGGCCACACAATGTGTATGGGGAATTTCAGAATATTGGGGACAGATATAGAAATGTAGTCGGCATTTTTATGAATCAGATATTACAGAACCAGCCAATGTCAATTTATGGTGATGGTGAACAAATGAGGGCATTCAGCTATGTCGGAGATATTATCCGGCCTATTGCTTCATCTGCATGGACTGAAAAAGCATATAACCGCGTGTTTAATGTTGGAGCTGACATTCCATATACAGTTAATGATCTGGCCAAAGAAGTCGCCAGGTCAATGAATTTTCCTGAATATCCCATTATCCATCTTCCTGCAAGAAATGAAGTAAAAATCGCTTATAGTGAACACAGTGCTGCAAATGAGGTCTTCGGCAGGGGTAAAAGCACTACTCTTTCTGAAGGTTTATTAAAAATGTCAGCATGGGTTAAACAGACAGGAGCCAGGGAAAGCTCACGTTTTGAAAATATTGAACTGATCAAAAACCTGCCTTCATCCTGGAATTCAAAATAACTTTCATATGAAAAAAAAATTTTTTATTGTTGGAACCAAAGGTATTCCTGCTAATTATGGCGGTCTTGAAACATTTGCACATGAAATTTCAATTCGACTTGTTAAAAGGAATTTTGATGTTTTTGTGACATGTGAAAAAACAACTGACAAACCTGAAGGCCCCGCAGAATTTGAAGGTGTTAAACTGATCTATGTAAATGCACCGGGCAACAACTTTCGTACCATGATATCAGATTCCAGAGCTCTTTCAAAATGTCTTAAAATAGCAAATCAAGGTGATGTAATTTATATTCTGGGATATGGAGTTGGCCCGTTTGCATGGAATTTAATAAGGAAAATTAAACAAAAGGGTATAAAATTCTGGCTGAACCCTGATGGACTGGAATGGAAGCGACCAAGATGGTCAAAACCTGTACGTTTTTATCTCCGGTTTTCTGAAGAATTCTTACTTAAGCGTTCGGATAGAATAATTTGTGACGCTGCAGCGATAAAAGATTTTCATATGAAGTACTATAAAATTGCTCCTGATAAGATGGAAGTAATCGAATATGGAGCTCCTGAAGTGGAAATGCCTGATGATTCAGTAATTAAAAAGAGAGATGATTTCTTAAAAAAATTCAACCTGGAGTTAGGAGATTATTATACATATGTAGGACGTTTTGTTGCAGACAATAATATGGAGTTGATGGTTAAAGGGGTTTCAGAATCAACTCCTGATCACAAATTTCTTGTTTTAGCCCGGCATGAACCTGAAGACCCCTTTTATTTAAAATTAAAATCTATAATAAGCCGTTCAGGGAAAGAAGACAAAATAATTCTATCAGGCGGGGTGTATGATCATTCATTGTTAATGGCTTTAAGACAGGGGGAATTCGCTTATTTACATGGTCATGAGGTAGGCGGTACAAATCCTGCTCTTGTAGAAGCAATGGGCCTTGGGAGTTTTATCATTGCGCTGGATACCGTATTTAATAAAGAGGTGCTGCAAGATGCTGCATTATATTTTAATAAAGATGTTGAAGATCTTAAACTCGCATTGGAAAAAGCAGAGGAGCTTTCATATCAGGATAGATTGAATTATCGTGAAAGAGCTCTTAAAAGAGTAAGAGATCATTATAATTGGGAACGGATCACTGATTTGTACGAAATCGCTTTGCTAAAATAATATACCGATATAATCTCCTGAGGGATTTCTTATTTATTGATGTTTCAGGTGCATTAAATTTATTAGATTCGAATTCTGTGAATATTGCAAGGTTTTAAAGAAAAATTTTTATTTTTGTGCACTTTTTTTGATTTTCTTAAATAAAAAAAATTGAGTCCTGATCTCAATTCCTTTGCCTCATTACTCCCTGAATGGCTGGTTCTGACTGGCGCATTTCTTCTGGCATTTTCAGTTACCTTTTTCCCGATACCCACAATTGTCAAAATTGCAAAACATAAAAAGATCTTCAATGTCCCCAATGGAAGATCCTCTCATAATAATGATGTCCCAATGCTTGGCGGTCTTGCAATATTCGGAGGATTAACAATTTCAAGCATAGTTTTTACATTGCCTTCTGAATCAGAAGAACTCAGGTTTATTCTCGGTGGAGTTATAGTTCTTTTCTTTTTAGGTCTTAAAGATGATGTATTACGTCTGGTGCCTAAAAAGAAACTTATTGGACAGATTGTTGCATCCTTATTTGTTATAATTCTGGGGGACATAAGGATTATTGATTTTCATACAATTCTGGGAATCGATTCGATCTCGTATGTTCCAGGTATTTTGGTCACCCTGATATTATTTCTGACTGTAATAAACGGTTTTAATCTGATCGACGGTGTAGATGGTTTATCAGCAGGTGTGGGTATTTTGTCCGGCACTTTCTACGCAGCGCAATTTATAATTATGGGGCACCTGTCCTATGCTGTAATCTCCCTGTCACTTACCGGGGCTCTTGTCGCCTATTTCTGGTTTAATGTTTTTGGTAAAAAGAATAAAATCTTTATGGGTGATACAGGCTCCATAATTACAGGTCTAATTATTTCAGTGCTCACTGTCCATTTCCTTGAAAATTCTGAAGACTCTCACAGAATGTTAAAAACAGAGGCTGCACCGGCAATTGCTTTCGGACTTCTTATTTTACCTCTTTTCGATACTCTGAGAGTATTTTTGATCAGGATAGCAATAGGCCAGTCTCCTTTTAAGGCCGATAAAAGGCATATACATCACTTATTGCTCAGGTTGGGATTCTCTCATATTAATGTAACTATCAGCCTGCTTGCTTTTAATTTTATAATTCTTGTTATAAGCTTGTTTTTTCAGTCTGTTGGCAGCCTGGCTTCAATATTGATATTGTTGATGATCTCAACAATTGCAACGTTCCTGGTAAGAGATAGAGTTAAAACATCTGGAATAAGGTTAGAAAATGAAAAAGAATAGATTTTTTCAAATTAACTTTCCCCTCATCTGAGTGATCCGGATTAATGACTGATACCGACTATTTTGAAAAGAAAATGCTGGGACTTGGCAAAGAATTCTGGATAAATGCAGGATTATTTATGCTTTGCCTGACTCTTTTTCTTATGCCTTTCCCAAGAAAACTGTCTCTCTATTCCCTCGGAGGATTTTTATTCTGCGGACTTGTCATTTGGATGTTAGATTTCCGGAATATTATCAGAATATGGTCTCAAAAGGCAATTATACTATTCCCTTTGGTATTCTACTTTCTCATTCATGTTGCCGGTCTGTTTTTTACAGAACCGAAGTGGAGCTTTATTGAGCCTAACCTGATGTTCTTATTAATTCCTGTTTTTGGATTTCCTGTATTGACGGAAGGATTGTTTAAAAAGAACATACATTTTGTATTATCAGCCTTTATTTTTGGCATTTTATTGATCTTTACCTATGAGCTTGGCAGAGCAATTTGGAACAGCTGCTTTCAGACTGGTGAAAAAATTAAATCAACATATGATGCATATTCTGCAACTTCATATTTCAAATCAGAACAGCTGTCTGTTTTTGAGCACCCTACATATCGTTCCCTGAAAGTAGCACTGGCCCTGGTATTTCTGCCGTTACTTAAAGAGAAATTAAAAATTCCGGTTGGAGTCATAATTCTGATAGCAGCTCTCTTAATCACTTATGTCTATTTGCTTTCTTCGTTATCCGGTATAGTAATAACATGTTGTCTTATATTACTATGGTTATATAAACTGTTGAAAGTTAAAAGGATGCTATACTTATTATTTATATTAATCCCGTTAATGATGCTTCTTACATTTAAAATTTCATTTTTGAATGAAAGGATTAATAATAAAATAAGCGACCTGTTGATAAAATTTAATAATAAAGAATTGGTTGTTAAGAAAGTTGATCCCCGGTTAAACGAATGGCTGACAACCATTGAATTGATCCGGGAACATCCTTTTTTTGGAGTTGGGCTAAACTCTCGGGATATTCTGGCCAACCAGTTTAATAAGAATGGATTCCCTTATGAGGCTTCAATCAGACTTAATTCCCATAACCAGTTCCTTGAAACCCAGCTGGCTTTTGGTATACCGGGGACCCTAATACTCCTGTGGATGTTGCTTACTCCGTTAATCAGACGCAATACATGGAATCAGAGTCTGATAATCCCCTTTTTGATTATTGTTTGTATCAGTATGCTCTTCGAATCAATTCTCGTCCGTCAGTGGGGAATAATGTTCTTTGTGTTGTTCTATTGCATCCTGCTGATACCTGAAAAGCCAGCTCAGGTCCTGAGTGATAGTGAAGAATATAAGACTATTACCTAATATTTCCCAAGAATTTCACTGATTTTCTTACGGTTTCTGCGGAGGACCAGGAAAATTAACGTTAGGGTGAAACAAACCGGGATAACTATTCTTCCATAATACCAACCTCCGTTATGCCGTTTTACTGGCTGATAAAAATCATTTATAACTGAAAGTATTTGATTATGAAGGTTCTTTTGTTCATCAAGAACCTGCTTTCTGCTGTAAAGGCTATATATGTCATTGTAAACCAATTGTGTAGCATGTTCCTGCAGAAAGATCATCTGCCCTCCTTTATCCGGCTTCATATTCCTGGTCTCTTCAAAATATTTTACCTTCTGGAGACTGTCAAGCTGTTCAATATCATAATTAAGCCGCACGAGCAACTCATCGATCATCCTGAGCCTGAATTCATTCTGTCGCTGATAAACTGAATTCTTATTAACATATGCGAATAGTCTGTCTTTCATCTTCGGTATTTCACCCGGCTCACCAACTTCCGCCTGAATAACAAATCTGTCAGTCATTCTTACATTGACAGAGTCATAAACATTATGTGAATTCCTGTAGTCAACAAAATCAGGGATACTGTCATAATTTCTGTCGATGACCCATAAGGCTTTTATTTCATTTATTTTAAGAGCTTCATCAGGGCTGATCGATAAAGCTGAAGCCACACCATTATAATTTTTTTCCCGAAGAAGAAGGTCCAACTGATTGATGTTTGAGATCATATCTGCTACCGGGACGGTATTGCTTCGGAGGGTTATTTCCGATATAAAGACCGGTTTTGTACTCCATTTCAGGGCATATGATATTCCTATGCCGGCCATTAAGCTTAAAATTAAGGGCAGAATGTTCCTTAGAAGAAATACGAATGAAATTAGGATAGCCCGGCCAATTGCTTTGAACCATCCTGATAAGGTATGTCCCATTCTCTTGAACAGATCACGAAGATCTATTTCATCAGAGTGAATTTCTTTTCCGGGATCTGTTGAAGACATTGTTTTCTGTTTAGATAATACTCTTAACAAAATTAAGAATATTCAGAACAATTCCAAACAACAGGTCAGATCACCTGCAATATGCTCAGAGCAAGATCTTTTATTAGTGGTTTATAATCGGTAATGAATTCCCCGCTTACCCTGTTGCCTATAACTGCACAAATAGTAAGGGCTTTATGACCGAGAAGAGCTGACAATCCATAGATCGCCGAACTTTCCATTTCATAATTACATATAGTTTTACCCCTGTATGTAAACTCCGATAATTTTTTATTTACTTCATTATCAAACGGATCTATCCTCAGTTTCCTGCCCTGAGGACCATAAAACCCTGGTGTGGAGATTGTAATTCCCTTTATGAATTTATCCGTACTGAATAATCCGGCAAGCTGCTCGTTAGCCTTTACAGCATAAGGATAGGAGAGGGTATCCGGCCATTCCAGATATTCAGCCAGAAGATCCGAAAGCAAAGTATCCAGTATCCAGTCATATTCTGAATAAAAATGAAGAAGCCCGTCAAAACCTACTGCTGTTTCGGTCAGAACAAACGACCCGGCCGGTACATCACTCCGCAAACCTCCTGAAGTGCCTATCCTGATCAGAGTGAGGGAAACGGGTTCTTCTTTAACTGTCCCTGTCTTCAGATCAATATTTGCCAGTGCATCGAGCTCATTTATAAGGATGTCGATATTATCAGTACCGATACCCGAAGAAATTATTGTAACTTCATTATTTTCAAATGAGCCGGTGACGGACTTAAACTCTCTGTTCTCCTTTCTGACACGGATATCATGCAGGAGGGAGGATAACATATCAACTCTTCCCGGGTCTCCTACAATGATTATCCTGTCGCTTATATCCCCGGGAAGAAGATTAAGATGAAAAATACTTCCGTCCCTGTTTGTGATCAGTTCAGTTTTACTCTGCATAAGTTAAAAATAATCACAAATATATAACAATCAGCTGACAGACTACTGATAGTACTCCATTATTCTGCCTGAAATAAGCAGTAAGGAAATTTCGGCAAGTTTTGTCTGATATTGAACTGAAAGGAGGCTCTCCCTGGCATCCAGAAGACTTTTCTGGACTTCTCTCAGATCGATCCCGGAGAGATTTCCAAGCCTGTATCTTTCCATAGCTATATAAAGGTTCTCGGAAGCTGTTTCGAGGTTTTGTTCCTCGAGAGTCACCAGTCTGAGATAATTACTGTAAGCGCTGTAAATGGTCAGGATATCGGCTTTTACCCCCTGTTCTATCTCTCTGTATCGCAGCTCTTTGTTATTGATGTCAATAGAAGAGTTGCGAAGGTTTCTTACCTGGTTGAATCCATCGAATATATTCATCCCAAGGGTAAGGCCGTAATTTAATCCGCTGGTTCCCTGGTTCCTGATGGAGCTTGACGAATATGTGTTGAAATTATAGGAATATCCTGATGAAAGGTTGAGATATGGGTATGATCGTGATGCAATAAGCTTGTAATCATACTCCGATATCACCTTGTTCCCGGCAGCAATCCGCAGGCTTGTGTTCCTGGCGAGTGTTTCCTCCAAAAGCCTGGTGTAAATCAGATCGGGATTAATGCTGATTGAAGTATCCCTTGAAGTGAAGAATTCACCAAGGTCATCAACAGCCATCATCTCATTCAGTCTGATCTGGGCTGCCCGCACGACTTCACCCTGACGTGAAAGCCTGGAACTGTCTGAGTTCAGATATACTCTGGATTGCAGGACCTGAAGCTTGGAACTTGATCCAAGCAGATAACGGTCTTCATCGATCCGCAGTCGTTCCTTTGAAAGTGTAACGGCATATTCAAGGTTCTTAAAGAGTTGTACCTGCTGAATATAATTATAGTATCCTGAGACGATATCAGCAACCAGATTCTCGATCTGAAGTTGTGTATTAAGCTCTCCGATATTTTTCAGTTCTCCGAGCTTTTTATATGTGGTGAGGACATTGAAACCTTCAAAAATAGTCATCCCGACGTTTACCCCGGCTGATGAAGTGGTATTAAATATATTTGAGGATCTGTCTGTTGTGCCATCAGTAAGCTTCTGATTAATATCGTTGTATGTACCGCTGTGTCGGCTGCTTAATGAGACTGTTGGTAAGAATCCTGCATTGCCGGGAGTGAAATTGTTGTTTGCCACGGTTTCAGCATTCCTGGTTATCAGAAGGGAATAGTTTCTTTCCAGTCCTGTTCTTATGCAATCGTTGAGGTCATGGATATTTTGTGCATTGATAGATCCCGCAAATATCAGGAAAATAAGACTAAGCGATAACTTTATTTTCATCAGCGCTCTTTTTTGTTTCACTTGAAATATATGAGTAAATGGCAGGAACCACGAAGAGGGTCAGGAAAGTTGCAAAGAACATACCTCCGACCACGGCGATCCCCATAGATATACGGCTCTGAGCTCCTTCACCAAGGCCAAGGGCAAGAGGGGATATGCCTAATATTGTAGCAAGGCTTGTCATAAGGATTGGCCTGAAGCGGGAGGCAGCGGCAAATTTTATTGCTTCCATTTTTGTCATTCCTGCGTTTTTCCTCTGGTTGGCAAATTCAACAATAAGAATTCCATTCTTTGAAACAAGTCCGATAAGCATTATTATCCCGATCTGGCTGAAGATATTCATGGTTATATCGAAATACCACATGAACACCAAAGCTCCTGTAAGTGCCAGAGGAACAGTTCCCATAACGATAAGCGGATCCTTGAAACTCTCAAACTGTGCTGCGAGAACGAGGAATATAAGTACCAGTGCCAGCATAAATGCAAACATTAGGCTTGAAGAACTCTCCCTGAAATCTTTTGAGTCGCCTGCCAGAGCAGTCCGGAACGATTCATCGAGAACTTCATCAGCTATCCTGTCCATTTCTGCAAGCCCTTCACTGATTGTCCTTCCCTTGGCAAGACCGGCTGAAATGGTGGCCGCAACGAACCTGTTGTAACGGTAAAGTTGTGGTGGTGCAGTTTCTTCTGTGAGTGTGACGAGGTTATCGAATTGTATCATTTCTCCCCTGTCGGTTCTTACATACAGAGATTTAAGATCCAGAGGTTTATTCCTGTCCTGCCTGGCTAGTTCTCCCAGAATCTGATATTGCTTGCCATTCATGAAGAAATACCCGAAACGTTGCCCGCTGAGTGCAAGCTGAAGCGTCTGACCGATATTCTGTGTCGATACTCCATGAGTAATTGCTTTTTCACGGTTAATATGTATCCTCAGTTCGGGCTTCGTAAATTTAAGGTTTACATCAGCCATCTGAAGGACATCACTTTCCATGACCTTTGCCATAAATTCAGGAAGGATCTCCCGTAATTTCTCTATCGATGTTGCCTGGAGAACATATTGAACAGGCTGACCTGAACGTCTGCTTCCGAAAGTCGACTGCTGCATAACAAAAGAACGGGCTTTTGTCTTTTTTCTCAGATCAGCCGAAAGATCATCTGCAATTTCCTGCTGTGATCGTTCCCTTTCATCAGGCCTGCGAAGCGTCAGTCTTATATTTGCAAAACTTCCGCCCCGTATCATAGTTGTATAGGTAATCCTTTCAGGAACCTTCTCCTCAACAAGAGATGCAATATCATCTGCATAGGCCAGAAGAAACTCATATGTAGCGCCTTCAGTAGCCGACATATTGATAGTGACCTGCGACCTGTCCTCAAGAGGCGCCATCTCAGCAGGTATGCTGGTCCACAGCAGGAAAATTAATCCAAGAGCAGCAACCAGTATTACTAAGGCATAATGGCGGTGTTTTAAAAAGGAGCCCAAAGCACTCCTGTACCAAGTATTAAGTCTTTCGAAAAATTTTTCAGTTCTCCTGTAAAACCAGCTGTGCCTTTCTTCACGTTTTAAAAGCTTTGATGAGACCATAGGCGTAAGAGAAAGCGCCAGAAATGCAGAAATAGCTACAGCCCCGGCCAGTACTATCCCAAACTCCCTGAAAAGTCTTCCGGTTATTCCCTGGAGAAAAACAATCGGGAAAAACACGGAAATAAGTGTTATTGTAGTAGAAATAATTGCAAAATAAATTTCCTTGGATCCTTTCAGACCTGCTTCAAGCGGATTTAATCCCGACTCTACCTTCACATAGATATTCTCCATCACCACTATCGCATCGTCAACAACGATCCCGATAGCAAGTACAATTGCCAGAAGGGTGAGAACATTTATAGTGAAGCCTGCTATATACATTATAAAGAAGGAGCCTACGAGTGAAATGGGGATTACCAGGATTGGAATAAGTGTCGCCCTCCAGCTTCTGAGGAAAAAATAGATTATTACTACAACCAGAGCGAAAGCTATATAAATCGTATGTTCGACTTCTCTTATAGACGAACGTATATATTGGGTGTTATCGTAGTTAATATTCACTTTGACATCCTCGGGAAGGTCCTTTCCTATATATTCCAGTCTTCGGTAAACTTCGTCGACAATATCAATATGGTTTGATCCGGGCTGAGGGATCATGGCAATCATTACCATAGGGATACCGTCTCTCTTCAGGATGCCGCGTATATCTTCAGGACCCAGCTCAGCGCGCCCGACATCCTTGAACCTGACTATCAGCTCGCCAGATTGCTTAATTATTAATTCGTTAAACTCCCTGGGGGTCGTCATTAACCCCATAGTTCTGATAGTCAGCTGTGTATTGGTCCCTTCGATGGAACCTGAAGGTAATTCGACATTTTCCCTGTTGATAGCATTCCTGACATCCATGGGAGTGAGGCCGTAGCCGGCAAGTTTGACCGGATCGATCCAGAGCCTCATTGAATATCTTTTCTCTCCGAATATGCTTACGGCACTTACCCCGGAAATAGTCTGAAGCTGTTCCTTCAGGGTCAGGTCAGCAATTTCCGAAAGCTGAAGTAAGGATCTTTTGTTGCTCTCTACTGTAAGGAAAAGGATAGGATTTGCGTCGGCATCAGCTTTTTCGACTGTTGGAGGATCACAATCGCGCGGTAATCTCCTCATAGCCTGGGAAACTTTATCCCTTACATCGTTGGCTGCTGTTTCCAGATCGACTGAAAGCTCGAATTCAACAGTGATCCTGCTTGATCCCTGACTGCTGACGCTTGTAAGGGAACGGACTCCGGGGATACCGTTAATAGATTGCTCGAGCGGTTCAGTTATCTGGGTTTCAATAACATCCGAATTCGCTCCTGGATATGATGTATTGACAGAGATAATAGCTGGATCGACACTGGGGAACTCCCGTACTCCAAGAAAAGTATATCCTACTACTCCGAACAGCAGGATGACAATCGCAAAAACCGATGCAAGTACAGGTCTGTTTATACTTACTGATGAAAGACTCATTTGTAAGGTATTTCAGGTGTTAATTATTAATCAGGGTATCCAGGACAACAGGAAGATTTTCCCTCAGCTGCAATATCCCGGTAGTGATAAGTGTATCACCGAATTTGAGTCCGCCGGTGATCTGGATGAGCGATTCAGTGCGTAAGCCAGTGGTCACTTTTCGCGAATTTGCCTTGCCGCTGCGGTATAAGTATACCATCTCACCCTCCATTTCAGGTATAAGTGCTTCAGTGGGTATGGCAATTGCTTCAGGTATCTCCGATAAAAGTAAGGTAACCTGTGCAAATCGTCCAGGTTTTAACTCCTCATTCCTGTTTGGATAAAGCGCCCTGACAACAATAGTCCTGGTTTCCAGGTCAATCTTTGGATCCACGGCATAAACAGTAGCCTGATAAACCTTTTCATCAACAATGAATGATACGGGGAATCCGATTCTTACTTCATCAGCATATCTTTCAGGTATGGAGAATTCAATTTTCAGGGGACTTATTTTTACAAGCCTTGCTATTTTGGTCGAAGGATTTGTATAACTTCCTTCACTGAGGTACCTGAGTCCAATACTCCCGTCAAAAGGAGCATGAAGTTCGGTTTCAAGTATCCGGGCTTTAACTAGATTAATATCGGCATCAATTGTCTGAAGTTCGGTTACAATCTGATCATAGCTTTCCTGGCTTATGGCATCCTTATCCAGAAGAGTGCGCTGACGAAACTCCTTTTCCTCGACAAGCTTTCTCTGAGCTACCAGTTTCTGCAGTTGCGCCTGTAAAGGCTTGTCATTTATCTTGGCCAGCAGATCGCCCTTTTTTACACGGGTACCCTCAGTAAAATTTATGCTGATTATCTTTCCCGATGTTTCAAAGGAAAGATCTACCTCCTCATCAGGCTTCAGGGTCCCGATACTGTTTCGTGGATCATTCATCCGGACAGGCTCTAACAGCAATCCGCTTACGCTCAATGCCTGCCGGCCCTGCATTAACCCCGGAGCTCCTCCACCTCTCATACCCTCTCCGGCAGAACCCCTGTTCCTCGAACCAAAAACAGGCTTGAGCTTGGGATAGAATATTATTGCGGCAATTACCAGGATCAGTAAGATCGTTATTATGGTCTTAAATCTTTTATTCATTTATGATTTCTGATATTTGTTTTTCTGAATTTTTCAACCATGTTCATATGTAAGGCGTCAATACGGAGGAGCAAAATTAGAAATTTTGAATTTTTCAGAGTAATTATAACTCAGTTATTTATGTTAAATATTCATAAATAACTCACATTCTGTAGAATTATCGTTATGTCGAAGTATTTTGTGTCAATTCGGCAAAACACATTATTTTTGTTCCTGCATTCTAAATCTTCTATCATGATCCAGCGTATTCAGTCAGTTTATCTTCTATTGACAACAATTCTGGCAGGTTTATTCCTTACCGGTAATTTTTTTGGATTATTTGGCAGCAGTGGTCAGGAATTTGTAATGAATATCAGGGGTATTTTTGAGGTTACGGCAGATAAGGATGATTTGCAGGTAGCAGGAGCTGTCCCGGTATTATCAACTGGGATATTAATTCCTCTGTTATCTGTAGTATCACTTTTACTTTTCAGGGCCAGAAAAAAACAGCTGCTATCAGTTCTGGTTCTTATCTTCCTCGACCTGTTGCTGATCGGTACGCTGATATACTATATCTTATCATTCAGGGATGGAAAAGATCTTATTCCGGAATGGCGTCTTCTTATCCCCCTGATTAATCTGATTCTATCCGTGATGGCATATATCGCGATACGAAAGGACGAAAACCTGGTCAGGTCTTATGATCGCTTGCGTTAAAGCGACATTAATAACTCTCCCGGGGATGTATCGCAGACGATATTATTTTATCTGAAGGTTCTCCTGGTTTGTAATCTTTTCGCAATAATGGCATTTAAGGGCTACGTTTTTCTTTGAAACGACCCTGAACCGTGTCACTACGTTTTCAAAATTGGTGATACATTTGGGATTCATACATTTAGCTATGCCGGTAATCTGATCAGGAACTTCCACCACTTTCTTTTCGACCACTTCGTAATCTCTGATTATATTTAGTTTTGCCTGAGGGGCAACAAGTGCGATCCTGTTTATATCATCATCTTCAAAGAACCTGTCAGAAATTTTAATAATGGCCTTTTTCCCAAGCTTCTTGCTTTCAAGGTTAGTTCCGAAAGTTATCTGGTTTTCAATATGATCCAGACCAAGGATCTGGATGACCTTGAAAAGATTACGGGCAGGAACATGATCTATCACTGTGCCATTCTGAATAGCACTGACTACCAGCTGTTTAGTTTCTTTCATTTCGAATGATTTAATTAATTCCCAACAAATTACAAAGAATAGCCTGTCGGGTGAACACGCCGTTAAGCGCCTGTTCAAAATAATAGGCCTTGGGATTGCTGTCCACATCAGTATGGATCTCATTCACCCTGGGAAGAGGGTGGAGGATCTTCATGGTCGGTTTTGTATTCCTGAGCATTGCATTCCTGAGGACATATACATTCTTAACTTTTTCATACTCAATCGGGTCAGAAAATCTTTCCCGCTGAACCCGTGTCATATATATTATATCTGCTTTTGAGATTATCTCTGAAAAATCGAGATGCTCATAATATTTCAGGCCTGAACTGTCGAGATAAAGCTTGAATTCGTCAGGCATTCGCAGCTCTTCCGGTGAGATGAAATTAAATGTGGTATTCCATCTGGCCATAGCCATCAGGAGGGAATGTACGGTCCTTCCATATTTAAGATCACCCACCATGAAGATGTTAAGATTGTCGAGAGTTCCCTGGGTCTTCCTGATCGAATACAGGTCAAGCAGCGTCTGTGTCGGATGCTGGTTTGCCCCGTCACCTGCATTGATAACGGGAACAGATGCAATTTCACTTGCATATCTTGCACTTCCTTCATATGGATGACGCATTACAATAAGATCACAATAACTGTTGACCATTCTTATTGTATCATGCAAAGTCTCACCCTTTGTGACACTTGAGCTCGAAGAATCGGCAAATCCGACAATTTTCCCGCCCAGTCTGTTAATTGCACTTTCAAAACTCAACCTTGTGCGGGTTGATGGTTCGAAAAAAAGTGTTGCAACAACCTTTCCTTCAAGGAGTTTTTGCACAGGCCGCGCTTCAAATTCAGCAGCACGGTCAAGTATCCGGATAATCTCATCTTTGCTGAAATCGTCAATTGAAACTAAGCTTCTGTTTTTCATTACGTTAAAGTATTAGACGAAATGCATTCCATCCTCTTTCAAAAGTACGCAAGTTTACTGATAACGTGGATGGTGTTAATAATTTATTAACAACTTTAAGGCTGTTTTTAAACCTATTCCGAACCTGTAAATCTGTTGGAAAAGCCTGTAATTCTTGAAAACCGGCCAAGTATCCTTGAAGAAGCTGATGACCTTAAATAAACTTTCATCCGGCAGTCCTGATCATAAATAAGACCTGAATGATTAATTTCTTCCTCCTTGATTATCTTCATTACATCATTCATTGACTGATAAGGGAAAGAAATTTCATATTGATCGTGTACGACATGATCAATTATTTCTGCATTACTGATGGCAGAAGCAGCAGCTGTCCTGTAGGCATTTATTAGTCCGCCTGCTCCCAGAAGTGTGCCGCCGAAATATCGCGAGACGACTAAAAGAATATTTGTAAGACCCTGTGATCTTATCTGTCCGAGTATTGGCCGGCCTGCAGTACCCGAAGGCTCTCCGTCATCATTTGCTCTCCATCTTTCACCTTCTGATCCGAGCACCCAGGCAAAACAGTGGTGTCTTGCTTCATGATGCTGCTTTCTGACAGCCTCAAGGTGTGATTTTATCTCGTTCTCATCTCTGACCGGCAATACAAGTGAAATGAAACGACTGCCCTTTTCCCGGTAAATACCTTCCGAAGCTTTCCTGATAGTCCTGTATTCATCAGTATCCGCCATACTATGATTCGCTTTTCAGCTGATTACAGAGTACAATATTACTAATTCCTGTTGAGTGGTTTAAGGTTTGTATAAAAATTGGTACTTTTGCAGGCAACTAAGAAAATTAATGAGTGTATTGTTAGACGAAAAAGATCTGCAGAAACTGATAGTCATCGGTGACAGGATCCTTATCAAACCGAAGACTCCACAGTCAAAGACAAAGAGCGGGCTTTATCTTCCGCCAGGCGTGAACGAGAACGAAAAGGTACAGATAGGTTATGTGCTTAAAGTTGGACCGGGTTATCCTATCCCTTCGGTGAATGAGGCAGATGAGCCCTGGAAGAACAGGCCGGAAGAACCAAAATATGTTCCCCTTCAGCCTAAGGAGGGCGATCAGGCAGTTTATCTTCAGAACAGCGCTATTGAAATAGAATTCAATAAAGAAAAATATATTGTTGTACCTCAGTCTGCAATTTTATTACTTTTGCGTGATAAAGGACTCTTTGAATAAAAAGATGTGAAATGCAAGGTTCTATCCTGAAAGGAAAGAAAATTCTTATTGTTGAAGATGATCTGTCAAGCAGGTTGTACCTGAACAAGATCCTGGAAAAAACTGAAGCGGTTTTGCTGAATGCCGGCGACGGAAAAGAAGCTTTTGAACTTGTTGAAAAGGATCCCGACATTGAATTGGTGCTGATGGATATACAGCTTCCCGTCATGGACGGCTATACTTCAGCCCGGAAAATAAAGGAGATCCGCAAGGAGGTCAGGCTTATTGCCCAGACAGCTTACAGCTTCACAGGTGATATGGAAGATATGGCTGCATCAGGATTTGATGATTTCCTGATAAAACCAATTTATTCAGGTCAGCTTATAGAGAAGCTCTCTTCATATTACGAAAATACTTGAAAGGTTAAATCCGGATGAGTTACTCAGGATAAGCTGAGATATCCCGGAATTCCTTTCTGAAGATTTCTATTTCTGTCTGCCATCTTTCCTTTTCCTGCTTAACGGGTAAACGGTTAAGAAGGCTTGTCCTCATAACAGAATCTCCTGAAAGTATATCAAAGGGCATAAGCGTCTTCTCATATTCATAGGGAGGAAGATTAAAACTGAGAGCCCCGGGTGAAGATGTTTTAATTATTGAATCGATTATTTCAAGTGCGGTAGCGACCGGGAAATATGCTTCATGCCTTATCACATGTATCTGAATTCCGTGACAGAATTCCCCTGCATATTTATTAAAGGTGGGAATGAAGTTATGGATCCTGAAAATACAGCCTGGTATCTTTCTTCCGTCAAGCTCTTTTTTAAGCTTTTCTTCATCAATAAATGGAGCTCCCAATAGTTCAAAAGGTATTGTAGTGCCTCTTCCTTCCGAAATGTTCAGTGCTTCCGCCAGAACTGTCCCCGGATAGACTACTGCTGTCTGAATCGTCGGCATATTAGGTGAAGGCAATACCCATGGAAGCCCTGTAATACTGAAGAGAGACTGCCGCCGCCACTCTCTTAGCCAAACAATATTCAGATCTGCTGCCGGATAATACTTCTCCTTTATCCACAGGGCCATCTCACCGAGTGTCATCCTGTGGCATAAAGGAATTGAGGCTCCCCCGACAAACGTAAAATATTCTTCCTTCAGAACAGGCCCGTCAAATGGCAGTATTCCTACAGGATTGGGGCGGTCAAGGATCCATACGGGGATACCTTTCTCACTGCAGGCTTCAATACATAATTTGACAGTCCATATATATGTATATAACCGTGCTCCCACATCCTGAAGATCAACTATAAGTGCATCAATAAGATCCAGCATATAAGGTGCAGGTTTCCGGTGTTCTCCGTATAAACTGAATACGGGAACATTGAGCACAGGATCCGCTTCGCCTTCCCATTCTATCATGTTATCCTGAGTCTGACCATATAGTCCGTGCTGAGGTCCGAAAACTGCAGAAAGCTTACAATCCTGACGGGACTGAAAATGCCTGGTTATATGTGTGAAATCACAAGTTATACTTGCAGCGTGACATAATATGCCTATCCGTTTTCCTTTTAAACCCGATGGCAGTTTGGTGATAATTTGTTCCAGGCCTGTAAGAACCATGATGGTTTTTTTACAAAAATAATATTTTAAACTCAGGTTTATTTTTAATCGTGGCGGCACCTGTTCTATATTGGATTTTCTTTTTTAAGTTTATGGCCCCGGAGGACAGGTGGTAATCGGTAAGCGGTAAGCTACCTACTGAATACCGATTACCGAATGCCGAATACCGAACCAAATATGGAACTACATAGTAAAATATTTCAAAATGAAACACTGCCGGACTAAAACACTCCTGATCTTACTATTTGTAATATTTATCATCTCTTCATGCAAAAAAACCGGGATACAAACTATAAGTATTATAGGTACAACTGATATTCACGGAGTGATCCTTCCGTATGACTTCATCGATCAGAAACCTCTTGATGTATCCCTGGCTCATGTTTCGGGATATGTAAAAAAACTCCGGAAGACAAGGGATGCTGTGTTTCTTCTGGACAATGGCGATAATATTCAGGGTCAG
>CAYPHL010000050.1:0-11671 GCA_964410385.1 uncultured Rikenellaceae bacterium
GTGGTCTCCTTTCTTTGGTACTTTCTTTGGAGAAGCAAAGAAAGTACATATCAATCATGGTATTGATAGTATAAAAATGCGTTCAGAAATATGAACTATGTTACAAGAACCATAAAAACCGGCCTATAATTAACTACGCAGTAAAAAACATAAGTCCGTTTTATTTTTAAAGCTGTTTTTGATCTGAGTGGTAGTGATAATTAGAGCAGGCGACAGATGGCTTTACGAGAAAAATTAATCTTGATCATTAAAAAACGAGATTCTTTCATTAATTTTCAGGAGTTTGAGAGAAATATAAATTACTTAAAGGATTTTTATGTGGTTGATCATCCTGTTATTCATCTCAGTAGCATTTATCATATTAACTACGTCAAAGCTTAAATGGCACCCGTTCCTGTCACTTTTAGTAACCGCATTCGGGTTTGGGGCATTTTCAGGCACCATGTCCCTGGAAGAAGTAGTTAATTCAATAAATTCAGGCTTCGGAAATACTATTGGAGTAATTGGAATTGTAATTCTGGCCGGATCAATTATAGGTAAGTTCCTTGAAAAATCAGGAGGTGCATTTACACTGGCAGATAGAACCCTGAAGATTGTTGGTAAAAGAAATGTTCCTCTGGCATTGAGCATAATGGGATATATTATAAGCATTCCTGTATTCTGCGACTCCGGATTTATTATCATATCACCACTGGCAAAAGCAATGGCAAAAAAAGCAGGGATTTCATTTGCTGTTGGTGCAATGGCTTTAAGTCTTGGACTTATAATAACTCATTCGATCATTCCTCCCACGCCTGGACCCGTAGGTGCAGCAGGGATTCTGAAAGCGGACCTTGGATTGGTCATCCTTTATGGTCTGCCGGTTAGTCTGGTCGGACTTATTGCAGGGTGGTTTTTTGCTACCAGGATAGCTTCAGGGATCCATATCGACCCGTTCCATGATACTAATGCCATGGAAATGGAAATTGCCGGGAAGCCATCATTAATTAAATCTGTTCTGCCAATATTTCTACCTATCATCCTTATTATTCTCAGATCGGTAAGAAATCTGCCTTCAACACCCTTTGGATCGGAAGAATTTTCATCACTTATTAATTTCGCCGGACAACCGGTTGTGGCGTTAATGATCGGTATTCTCTTTTCATTCCTCCTTCCGAAAAGACTGACCAGGGAAATGATCTCAACTTCAGGCTGGTTGGGTGAGGCAATAATTGCAGCAGCTACAATCATAATAATTACCGGATGTGGAGGGGCTTTTGGTCAGGTTTTACAGAATTCGGGAATAGGAGACGTAATTAAAAGCAGTCTCTCCGGAGCTGAAAAATTAAACATATTCCTGCCGATTATTATTGCAGCATCACTGAAAACTGCCCAGGGATCAGGTACTGTTGCGATAATTACCGGTGCAAGTCTGATGGCCCCCTTACTGGGATCGTTGGGATTGGATTCATCGGCAGGGAAAGCTCTGGTAACTGTGGCACTTGGTGCAGGTGGAATGATCGCCAGCCATGCCAATGACAGCTATTTCTGGGTCGTTACACAAATGTCAGATATGAGTGTAAACCAGGGCTATAGGTTACAAACCATGGGTACGATGACAGTCGGCATCTTTTCTTCTCTGGCAGTCCTGTTTTTAAGTCTGATAATTTTGTAAGGACTTTACATTTCAGATATGACAACAAATTCTATGGAAAGATAAAACCGGAAAATAATTCATTATTGATCATGAGTGAGTTAAATCTTATAAAAGTAAGACAACATTTCAGAAAAAATTCACTGGTTAATGTTAAGGAGGAAGTGTCGAAAGAACTTTCAAAATTCCAGCCTTGTATTAAACCCGGTGATAATATTGCTGTTGCGGTCGGAAGCCGTGGAATTAAAAACCTGGCTCTTGTAGTCAGGGAAGTTACAGAATTCATAAGGGAGAACCAAGCCATACCGTTCATCATTCCTGCAATGGGGAGTCATGGAGGTTCAACAGCAGAGGGACAGGCAGAGATACTTGCCGATTACGGAATTACTGAGAAAAATATCGGGGCACCGGTCAAATCTTCAATGGATGTAGTTGAATTACCCAGAGGTGATTCTCCAAATCCGGTCTTTATTGATAGGAATGCCTTTAGTTCTGATGGAATTATTCTGATCAACAGGATAAAGCCGCATACTGATTTTCATAGTAAGTATGAAAGCGGTCTTGTAAAGATGTCGGTTATTGGTCTTGGCAAAGAAAAACAGGCATCAGCTATTCATAGTTTTGGGGTATACGGACTTGCTTCATTAATCCCACTGACCGCAAAAAGGATTCTGTCTACAGGAAAAATCCTGGGCGGAATTGCTCTGGTTGAGAATGCATATGATGAAACAATGCTTGTAAAATCATTACAGGCAGACGAATTCTTTGAGAAAGAACCTTTCCTTCTTGACCTTGCAAGAGAAAACATGGCTCATCTCCCGGTGAATGATATTGATGTTCTGGTCATCGATCAGATGGGGAAAGATATCAGCGGGTCAGGTATTGATTCTAATATAATAGGACGAATCAGAATAGCAGGACAGAAAGAACCTGAAAATCCTAAGATAAAAGCAATTGCGGTAATGGACCTCACTGACAGCTCGCATGGAAATGCAGTTGGTTTAGGACTGGCCGATGTAATTACAAAAAAGCTTTTTGACAAAATCGATTTTTCTGCTACCTATACTAATGTGGTAACCAGTAATTTTCTGGAGAGAGGAAAGATACCGGTAGTTGCCGGTAATGACAGGGAAGCTTTCGAAATTGCCCTGAGGAGTTGCGGATGTCTGGAAAAAGGAAGAGAGAGAATAATCCGTATAAGGGATACCCTTCATCTTGATGAGATTTACATTTCCCGGGCGATATTTGATTCTTTGGATGGTTCAGACACGATCGAATTTACGGGAGAAGATCCAAATGTTTTCAACGAAAGAAATGAATTTAACCTGTTCAATTAATATTTAAATCCTGAACTTTTTCATCTTCACTATAAACCGGAAATAACAGTTACCGCCTATGAAATTAAAAAGGACAATAGAAAGGATCCCGGGTGGCATGATGGTCTTCCCTTTAATCGCGGGCGCCATATTAAATACCATTACGCCTGGTGCACTGGAAATAGGTGGATTCACAACTGCTATTGCAAAAGGATCCTCAGCATTGATAGGTGTGTTTCTGGTCTGCATGGGAGCAGGTATAAGTTTCAGAACTGCTCCCAGGGCGTTGGGAAGGGGTGCGGCAATTACATTTACTAAATTCATTATTGGTGTTATAATCGGATTAATGATTGCCAGATTTTTTGGAGACAATGGCCTTCTGGGACTTTCATCACTTGCAGTGATTGCTGCAATGACTAACAGTAACGGTGGCCTGTTCGCGGCACTAACAGGAGAGTTTGGAGATGAAACTGATGTCGGGTCAATTGCAGTTCTGTCAATAAATGACGGTCCGTTTCTGACAATGATTGCCCTGGGTACCGCAGGATTAGCAACGATTCCCATCAACAGCCTTATCGGGGTTCTTATCCCGATAATCCTTGGTATGATCCTGGGTAACCTCGATGGTGAAATGAGGAAATTCCTGATGTCGGGAGGACCTGTGCTTATACCTTTCTTTGCATTCGCATTGGGAACAGGAATAGATCTCAAAATACTGTTATTGGCTGGTTTGTCAGGCTTGTTTTTAGGTGTCATGACCACAGTAATAGGTGGATTCTTTAATATTCTGGCAGACAGAATGACGGGAGGAAGTGGAGTGGCAGGAGCTGCTGCTTCAAGTACTGCAGGAAATGCTGTCGCTACCCCGGCTGCTGTTGCTATTGCTGATCCTGGATTACAGACAATTTCAGCTGTTGCGGCACCTCAGATTGCAGCCTCAGTTATAGTTACGGCTATTTTAACTCCAATTCTCACAGCTTTTATAGCCCGACGGAAGAAGCAGATAATAAAATCAGTAAGGAAGCAATATAATCCGGCAAGCAGGGGAAAAATTATTGTTGTTGCAGACGATTTTACGGGAGCCGGCGACACCGGAGTCCAGTTCAGCAAAAGTAAATTAAAGAGCATTGTAACAATTAATAAGGATAAGCTAACCAAATTATTGAAAGAATGTGAAGTTCTTGTTATTGATACAGAAAGCAGGTTTGATAATAAGGATGACGCCTACAGGAAAACTTACGAAACTGGTAAAATAGCAGGCAGGGAAAATATCAGATGTATTTACAAGAAATTCGATTCCACTTTCAGAGGCAATATCGGAGCAGAAATCTCCGGCCTGATGGATTCCATGATGATATCACATGCAATTATTGTGCCTGCTTACCCATCAAACGAAAGGATCACTAAAGATGGTATGGTTTATGTGAAAGGTAAACTCCTGGCTGAAACTGAAATATCAAAAGATCCCAGAACCCCTGTAAAAGAATCATCAATTCACAGGATAATCTCACAGCAGACAAATAAAAGTATAGGATCGATAAATTTCAGGGATGTCAAAGCCGGAAAGCAGAACCTGATTCAAAAGCTCAGGCAACTTATTGATGGTGATATCCGGCTTATTATAATTGATGCACTGGATGATGAGGACCTGGATCTGATCGCCAGGGTCACGACTCAGCTGGAGGAGAAAATTCTTTTTGCAGGTTCTCCGGGATTCGCAGAATATCTCCCGAAATATCTTTATCCCGAAAAAATAAAAAAAAGCAATATAATTATTGCCGGAAGTGTCAGCGAAGTAACTAGGAATCAAATAAATTATGCAGTCCGGAAGCTGCCTTTAACACTGATCGATATTGATATTCCCGCATTATTATCCGGAGAACATATTAGGGAAAAAGAAAGAATTATGGATATTGTAAGAACTTCCTGCACAAAAGGAGAAGATATTATTTTAAGAAGTGCACCAACAGGCTCCTCAGTATCCGATAGTTTTGAACTTGGAGAAAGAAGTAAGTTAACCCGGTCAGCTGTAAGTGAGACCATTGCACTTTTTCTTGGAGAAATTGCCGGAATTATAATTCAGGAAATCAAAATTAATGGTATTCTTCTGACAGGCGGAGACATAGCAATTAAAGCTGCCGGATCTTTAAACGTTTCAGGAACAGTCGTTTGTGATGAAATACAGCCCGGAATTCCTTATGGATACTTTTATGAACAACAGTATAAGGATATTGTTGTGGTGACAAAAGCAGGAGGATTCGGAACCGAAGACGCGATCTTTCAGGTATTAAATTTCTTATCAAAAGCATAAAACGATGACGGGAAAAAAGAAGTTAACCATTGGCATTACTATGGGAGATCCGGCCGGTATAGGGCCTGAGGTGGTTTTAAAAAGCTTTGCAGGAAAAAATATCCGTAACAACAGAATTATTGTCATCGGCGATTACAATATTATGAATGCCGTTTATAAGATCCTGAAAATTGAATCCTTCCGGCTAAGGAGGATTAATAATTTTAGCGAATGCACATTTGATAGTGGGACATTAAATATTTTGGATCTTAAACTGATTGATATAAATGATTTCAAACCAGGGACAGTCAGTGCTGCTTCAGGTAAAGCAGCTTTTGAATCATTAAGAACAGCGGTTGAACTGGTAAAAAATAAAGAGATTGATACGATTGTTACAGCCCCTCTTAACAAGGAGGCTTTGCATGCAGCCGGTTATAAATATGCAGGGCACACGGAAATTCTGGCTTCTCTTTCAGATACAAAAGATTATGCGATGCTTTTATATGATAAGAAACTCAGGGTCATTCATGTATCTACCCATGTATCATTACTTGATGCTGTCACCGGATTAAGACAGGATAGAATTGAAAAGGTAATTGAACTCGCAGACGGGATAATGAAAAAACTGTGCAGGCACAAACCTGTAATTGCAGTGGCAGGTATTAATCCTCATGCCGGGGAGAATGGATTGTTTGGCAGTGAGGAACAAGATAAAATAATCCCGGCTATTTTGAAAATGAAAGGAAAGGGAATAAACGTCGAAGGGCCCTTCCCTCCTGATACGGTATTTTTACAGGCTCTGCAGGGGAAATATGATATAGTGGTGGCAATGTATCACGATCAGGGACATATCCCGTTAAAACTCATTGGGTTTAAGAGCGGAGTTAACGTCACTGTGGGTCTTCCGTTTATCCGTACATCCGTAGATCATGGCACAGCTTTTGAAATTGCATGGCAGGGTAAAGCCGGTGAAGCCAGCATGGTGGAAGCGATTAAGCTTTCAATCAGACTTTCAGAATAAACAGTTCAATAAATATTTAAATTTATTCAGATCGTGAATCAGAATCATCCTGAATTCCTGGTTTTCATAATTGTTGTTATCTGTTTCACGGGTAAATTTATTCTTGCAAAAACTGCCCAAAAATAGTAATTTTTGAAGGATCGTTAATCTTACCCGCAGTTGACTAAGGTGATGATCAGAATCAGAACAGCTCTCCGATGCTTCTGAAAAAATCTCCCAGATCTTCAATATAGTATACGGCAGAGACGCTGAATACCCTGTTTCTTATTACCTCCCTGTAAGCATGTGAAATATTAATAAGTCCGTAACCATAGTTTACACCGATCTGGAGATTACTGATCTCAAATCCACATCCGATATTGATACCTGTATCCATCCTTTTATATTCGCTGGCTTCGGGGCCGAACTTTATTTTATCAGTAATATTGCTCTTCTTTTTGGCTGAAATTCCCACCCCCACATACGGTCCGGCCTGGGCAAATAACTTCCAGCTGACGAAATCAGCCCTGTAAATGAAATTTATAGGAAATTCAAGATATCTGACAGGAATTTTATATACATCACTCTTTGTTCCCTTTTTTATCAGACATATTCCCGATCCGAGAGAGAGGGCATCTGACAGGGGAACCTCACCCACAATACCGGTGTTCACACCAAAAAGGCTGCCCGTGGATGTTTCAACTTCATATAAAACGTATCTTCCTTTGGCAAATGATAATCCTCCCTTCAGACCTAGGACCTGTGCACTGGCCACAGAAATACCGATACATGCCAGACAAAGAATGAGTAAATGTTTTTTCATGTTCTTTTAGACATTTGAAGGAAAAGATGTTAAATTTTAGTCTAAATTTATAAAATATACAGGTCAGAAACAAATCCCACCATTTTAGAAATTAATTTTAACTGCAGCTTGTCAGAATGGTATTTATTTGATACTTTCCAGTTCCCTTTCTGAATAATTAAGTAACTATCATGAGAACCAGGTTAAGTGTTTATTTTTCAGCAGTTAGTGTAGTGTACATTTTAATTGCATCATGTTCGGGTAAGCGGGAGAACCCGGATTTAGGGCTGGCTGCCCTATCTCCTGGGCGGTCAGCAGCAGTCACTTCACATGCTCCTGCCTTCAGCAATTACGACAGGCTTCAGTATATAAAACCCGGCGAGACTTTTGACCTGGCAAACATTGAAGGGCCGGCAATTATTACTCATATTTGGCTTACTTTCAATGAAGCAAGTCCGAACTGGCTTGAGGCAGGAGGATCGGCCAATCCTGCGGAAATAGTACTTCGGATCTATTGGGACGGAGCCTCTGATCCTGCAGTGGAATCACCACTGGGAGATTTTTTTGCAGCTGGTTTCGGCCTGAGGAATGAAATAATCTCAATGCCTGTGATCGTTGAAGGTGGCGATGGCTATAATTGTTATTGGACCATGCCTTTCCATAAATCGGCCAGGATCACAGCTACGAACGAGGGTGATAAAAATGTCAGAAGCTTTTATTACCAGATTGATTATACAAAAGTTGACAGACTGCCTCGTAATACAGCTTATTTCTGTGCACAGTACCGGCAGGAATACCCTGAGCAAACCGGCCGGGATTACCTGATCCTTGAAGCACAAGGAGAGGGGCATTATATCGGAACAGTAATGTCAGTCAGGTCACGAAGCCCTTACTGGTTCGGTGAAGGGGATGCCAAATTCTATATCGATGGCGAGGATGAACCATCAATATGGGGAACAGGTACCGAGGATTATTTCCTTTGCGCCTGGGGATTCAATCAGAATATGACACCGTATTTCGGTTGTCCATATAAAAGCATGGATTCGGAAGAGGATCTGGGAGTAAGGTTTACCCTGTACAGATGGCACCTTAATGATCCGGTACGCTTCAGCAAATCACTGAAATTTACCATCGAACATACAGGATGGATGTCTGCTGACGAGACTGAAACCGGCAAGGTTGACGGACATGTTGAACGTGAAGATGATATGGCAACGGTGGCATTCTGGTACCAGTCGGACCAGCCGAAAAGATTTACAAGTCTGCCACCATATACCGAAAGAGTTTTACCAAACCTCGATATCATAACCGGGGGTAAAGATCTGATGAAAAATGCTCGTCATTCCCAGGGAAAAACAGAGATTCAGAGTGGCTACGACTGGACAGGGGATGGTCAGCTGTTATTTATGCCCTCAACCGGAAAGGCGTGGATTGAAACTGATTTTTATGTTGAAAAAGAAGAACCAAGGGGCCTTGTCATCAGGATGACTCATTCTTATGATTACGGGATCTACAGGATATTTATTGACGGTGTTCCCATCCCGGATGTACCAATGACTATTGACATGGATTTCAATGCTCCGGCTGAAAACACTAAAATCCTTGACCTGTATTCAAAAGACCTGCTGGTAAAAGATTACTATCTTGGAAGCACAACAATGAAGACAGGGAAGCATACTATCCGCTTTGAATCTGTAGGAAAGAATGATAATTCGATGGGAAACTATCTTGGATTTGATTCCTTCAGGCTGAGAGAGAGATGGAATAAGAAGAGGGCTTCGCTGAGATGAGGCAGAAGCGGAATATACAATATATCGGAAAGGATTGCTTCGACAAGCTGACGGGCGTTTTTGCTTTGAAGTGACATTGTAACAGCTTGTCTCGCAATGACGTTGCAGTTGAGTTAATTACTGATGACCGAAAAACCACATGTCCGGAACTTTGAAACCCTGAAACCCTGAAACCCTGAAACCCTGAAACACTGAAACACTGAAACACTGAAACACTGAAACACTGAAACATAAACCCATGGTAAACCAAACCTTCAAAATGAAAACACATTCCAACCTTATCTTCTCTGTTTTACTGATTCTTTCCCTGATGTCCGGATGCAGGACAAATGATGAAAAGGTAAGTGATTTGCGTAAAGTAGGGCCTCAGCCTGACGGGAGCATACTTGTTCCTTCCAACCAGCTTTTGAAACCGGCAGGATTCCAGGTTCTTCTTCCCGGCCGGCCAGTTGACCTCATTCTGACTGCCGATGAGAGATTCCTTCTTGTTAAGAACCGCTCCGACCTGGATCTTATCAGATTAAGCGACAGAACCATTTTGCAGTCACTTCCGTATGAGAAAAATGGTGCATCCTTTACAGGCATTTGTCTTTCTCCTGACGGCAGGACTGTTTATACCACCGACTCCCAGGACAGGATATGTATAGCATCACTGGGGGGTAATAACTTTATGGAATGGCAGGATCCGGTGATCCTTCCGGGTCCGGCAACAGGAGGTTACGCTGCACCGGGAGGTGTTGCGCTGAATGATAAAGGGGATAAAATTTACGTTACTCTCAGCCGTAACAATTCCCTTGGGATAGTCTCCCTTCCATCGGGATCTGTCGCTGAGGTCCCCGTCGGAGTGGCTCCCTTTGATATAATTGTACACTCTCAGTCAAAATTATACATAAGCAACTGGGGAGGCAGGCAGCCAAAGGAAGGAGAAGCTGTTTATAATACCTCCGGCAGCAATGTTCTGGTCGACCCAAAGACCGGAATAGCAAATAACGGATCAATATCCGTGGTTGATCCGGAACGGAAGGTGGAAGTGAAAGTAATTGAAGTGGGCCTCCATCCTTCAGGTATGGTGCTGAGCCCTGACAAAAGGCTACTCTATGTGGCATGTGCCAACAGCGACCAGATATCTGTGATCAGTACTGTAGACGACACTGTTGTTGAAACCATCTCGGTTCATATGCTTGAAAATATTCCGTTCGGTAGCGGCCCCGGTGACCTTACAATTTCGCCCGACGGCAAACATCTTTTTGTGGCAAACGGGACCGAAAATTCAATTTGTGTCATCAGGACAGGAAGAGAGGCTAAGGGTAAGGCTGATCCTGAGGCTAAGGTTGAGGGTAAGGCTGAGATAGCCGGTGCTATACCGGTGGGATGGTATCCGGGATCAGTTTTACTTAATAAAGCTGGCAATATATTATTTGTTGCAAATGTAAAAGGCATAGGATCGCGGAATCAGAGGACCGACAGAAAAGGCTTTAATTCCCACGATCACATGGGATCAGTATCTGTAATAAATGTTCCCGGTGAACAGCAACTGAAAAAAATGACTGAAACAGTACATTTCAATAACTCATATGCTGAGATGCTTAAAGAACTTTATCCTGCTGAAAAATCCAGGAAAAAGGTTCCGGTTCCCGAATTTACCGATCAGGCATCATTTTTTAAACATGTCGTCTATATAATAAAGGAAAACCGGACTTATGACCAGGTTTTCGGGGATATGCCCCGGGGTGACGGGGATACCAGCCTGGTTGAATTCGGAAGGGAAATCACACCTAATCATCATCTGCTTGCTGAAACATTTGTCCTGCTCGATAATTTTTACTGCAGCGGGGTTTTAAGCGCTGATGGCCACCAATGGACCGATGAAGCTTATGTGACGGATTATCTCGAAAAATCTTTCGGAGGCTTTACCCGCAGCTATCCCTATGACGGGGACGATGCTCTTGCTTATGCCAGCTCGGGATTTATCTGGGATAATGTACTCCGGCATGGACTTACTTTCAGGAATTACGGGGAATTTGTAAATGCAGTGATTGAACCCTCATCAGCAACATTTGCTGAGATTTATCGTGACTTCATGGAAGGGATCAATACTATTAAAATATCAGCTAAAGCCAATCTTGAGCAGCTGACACCCTACCTTTGTCCCTCATATGTTGGTTTTCCGAACAAGGTTCCCGATGTTTACCGCGCAGCTGAATTCATAAAAGAGCTGAATGAATATGAGAAAAACGACAATTTCCCGAATTTTATAATTATGCTTCTGCCAAACGACCATACATCAGGAACCCGTCCCGGGTTGCCGACGCCACAGGCAGCTGTTGCCGACAATGACCTGGCCCTCGGACAGATCGTTGAAGCAATTTCAAACAGTAAATTCTGGAAAGAGACTTGTATCCTGGTAACAGAAGATGATCCTCAGGCAGGACTGGATCATATCGACGGCCACAGAACTGTGGGAATGGTTATCAGTCCATATACAAAAAGGGGAGAAGTTGTTTCAACATATTATTCACAGATAAATATGGTACGGACAATTGAGAACATCCTGGGCCTTCCTCCTATGAATCAGCTCGATATGGCTGCCGAAGCTATGACGGATTGTTTTACATCAAAACCAGACTTCACGCCATATAAGGCAGTGAAAAATAATATACCACTTGATCAGCTCAATCCGGCACTCACATCTCTTTCAGGCGAACAGCTTTACTGGGCTCAGAAATCTCTTGAACAGGATCTGGATGACGTTGACCGTATTGACGAGGATACATTCAACAGGATAATATGGCATGCAATAAAGGGTTATAACAGGCCTTACCCTGTAATCCGGAACAATA
>CAYPHL010000050.1:11771-14079 GCA_964410385.1 uncultured Rikenellaceae bacterium
TGACGCCGCATACCGGGAGCCGGACGCCGGAAATCTAACAACATTAACATATCTTTGTAAGCAAAAAAATATGAAACCTTACATTTTAGCAGAAACAAACTGGAAAACACTTGGAGACGCAACTATTGATATGGCAATATTGCCCTGGGGGGCAACTGAAGCTCATAATTTTCATCTTCCATATAGCACCGATAATATTGAAACAGAGAAAATTGTAAATGAGGCTGCCCGGGTATCATACGAAAATGGTGCCCGCATACTTGTTCTGCCCGGGATACCATATGGCGTTAATACCGGTCAGCTTGATATCCGGGTAAATATTAACATGAATCCATCAACACAATTTGCAATCCTGAAAGATATAACAGATGTTCTTAACAGACATAAGATTCATAAGCTGCTTATTGTAAACGGGCATGGTGGCAATGATTTCAGGCAGATAATAAGAGAACTGGGTGTCAGCTTCCCTGAAATGTTCATTGCAACCTGTAACTGGTATCAGGCAGTCAATCAGGATGATTTTTTTGAAGAAGGGGGAGGGCATGCCGATGAGATGGAGACCAGCCTGATGCTCTATCTTGCACCCGGGCTTGTACTGCCACTTGATCAGGCAGGAAAGGGAAATGCCAGGAAATTCCGTGCCAGTGCACTCAACCAGAAATGGGCATGGTCTGAAAGAAAATGGTCAAAAGTCACGGCTGATACCGGCATCGGTTATCCGGGAAAGGCGACAATGGACAAAGGCGAGAGGTTTTTCAGAGCGGTAACACAAAAGTTAAGCGAACTTATAACAGACCTTGCTGGGACTGATATCGATGATATGTACGCTTAAGTTTTCTGAGGCCTGAAAAAGCTGAAATTGACTCCTCCGTAATTCCTGTGTTCAAAGAACAGATCATGTCCGCTGAATTCAATTTTCCTTGGGTGTTCGAGGATCAGAAAACCATCCTTTTCAATTACCCCTGATCCGCAGACCAGGTCAGGGATATCTTCAAGCCACGGCAGATCATATGGCGGATCGGCAAAAACAATGTCATACTTCACCTTACAGATCTTAAGATATGTCCTGACATCAATATGTATTGCCCTTATATTCTCAAATCCTGAATCCCTTATTATTCTTTTTATCCCTGAAATATGTTTTGGATTCTGTTCAACAAGGTGGATCTCTTTTGCTCCGCGTGAGGAAAACTCAAAGCTTATGCTGCCGGTACCGGAGAAGAGATCCAATACCCTCGACTCTTCAAAATTTATCCTGTTAACAAGAATATTAAAGAGGCTCTCACGGGCGAAATCAGTGGTAGGCCTGGCTTTTAATCCCGGCGGAGGATCAATCCTTCTGCCCTTATATTTACCTCCGATTATCCGCAATTTGCTATGCTGAAAAGATTAAAGCTCCTGTGAAGTTCTGTCTCGCTGAAAACATAACTGAATGAAAAATTTCCTTCAGGAAGAGTGAATTTTATATTTTTAACGTAACGTGAAAATTTCGTCTGCAGATCTTCATGTAAATGAACGTGACCGCTGAAATTCATAGTTTCTTCCCTGCTGATGCCCATGTTCTTATAAATGTTGAGAACATAATATAGAATATCATTTATGTTCTTGTAATTGAATGTATTAAAGAATCTGAGTGTCCCGTGTTCAAGGATCAACAGGTTGAAATATGCTTTCTCAATGTGAACATGGACATATAATCCGAATTCATTCCGGCTGAAATGTGATACCTGTTGAAGAAGTGCCACCGTGTGGTGATACAAGTTTGATCCGGGAAATAATTTTGATGCCAGTTCTGAGAACTGTTTTTTAACTGAAAATAGAATATACGCGTCAGGCTCCTGTATCTTGTTGTAAAGGATAATATCACTTTCTTCCTTTAAAAGATTTAATGTGAAGAATTCTTCTTTCTTTTCAGGATCAAACAGGGGAGAAGGAACCAGGGTGGCCCCTGATGATGGAAGTATCAGGTTGACTTTTTTGAATTTTCCCGACAGAAAATCATCAGCAATTATAATTTCTGCAGCCTTTTCCGGCGTCAGCAGTTTAGGGTCATTTGGATCAGTTCCGCGCAGGAGGATATATTTATTCCTTATCGTATCAAGAACACAATATGAAAATCCGTATGGGCTCATCTGCAAGGACAATTCGTAGTTTTCGGATGAGTTTTTATCGAATGTTTCGTCAATCAGCTCTAGAAACGGCATGGTACTTTTTTTACGATTATTAACTCTATGGAACTCTGTGCATTTTTCACCCGCCGAAGCCTTCTTTGACAGCCGAAGCTTTAGCGGAGGCTGTGGCGCAGGTG
>CAYPHL010000050.1:14179-16877 GCA_964410385.1 uncultured Rikenellaceae bacterium
GTTAAGTTTACGGACAAAAATAGGAAAAATATCCTGCCGCGGTCAGAGGAAACCGTAAATAATGATGCGCGATACTGTAATATATAATAACCTCTGCAAGAACCTTGGAAATATTCCTACTGATGATCAGTCGGAAGCGCTTAAAAAGATAGCCACATATATCTGTGAGGATAAAAATGATGTTATCTTTCTGCTGACAGGGTATGCCGGTACCGGAAAAACAAGTGTTATAAGCGCTGTGGTCAAAACCCTCGATCTGCTGAGGATGAAATCCGTTCTGCTTGCACCTACGGGCAGAGCTGCAAAAGTGCTTGCATCTTATACAGGGAAACAGGCATTTACAATCCATAAGAAGATCTACCGGCAGAAATCTTCCAAAGACGGAATGGGAAGTTTTGTGCTTGACAGGAATATTGGCAAAGACATATATTTCATCGTCGATGAATCATCGATGATCTCAAATACCGGAACGGAAAACTCGATTTTCGGTAGCGGGAAGCTTCTTGAAGATCTTGTTGAATTTGTTTATTCCGGTACTGACTGTAAACTCATCCTGGTGGGTGACAGCGCCCAGCTTCCTCCTGTCGGATCAAATCTCAGTCCTGCTCTGGATACCAAGGAGCTGGCCGGATTCGGGTTCGGCCTGATAAGATCTGAACTCAGGCAGGTTGTAAGGCAGAGTGAATCATCCGGAGTGCTTATGAATGCGACCGCTGTAAGGCTGCAGATCTCTTCAAATGAGCTGGTCCATCCGAAAATTGATTGCAGGAATTTTAAAGATGTTGTCAGAATAAGCGGAGCAGAGCTTATTGAGGAGCTTGCAGACTCTTATGGTGCATGCGGGCTGGAGGGTACAATAATTGTTGTCAATTCTAACAAACAGGCAAACCGCTATAATCAGGGAATACGTAACCGGATCTTTTTCAGGGAAGAAGAGATATGTCCGGGTGATATTATTATGGTTGTGAAGAATAATTACAACATCCTTGAAGAAGATGGCGAAGGACCGGGATTTATTGCAAACGGCGATCTTGCAGAGGTTAAGAGGATCAGGAAATATGAGGAAAGGTACGGTCTTAGGTATGCAGAGATGACTTTGCTGTTTCCCGATTATGATTTTGAGGTTGAAGCAAAAGTGATGCTCGACGTTCTTCATCTTGATACACCATCTTTACCGCCTGAAAAGAACAGTGAACTTTTTCATCTTGTACTGGAAGATTATATTCATATAAAAACCCGGAAAAAGCAGTACCAGGCAGTGAGGGAAGATAAATATTTCAATGCCCTTCAGATAAAATTCGCATATGCAGTTACGTGTCATAAAGCCCAGGGCGGTCAGTGGGAAAGGGTTTTTATCGACCAGGGAATGTTCAACAGGAATGAGATTACGATCGATTATCTGAGGTGGTTCTATACTGCTCTTACACGATCAACAGACCGGGTTTACCTTGTAAATTTCAGTGATGAGTGGTTTAATAGCGGCGACCGGTTTTAGGCGTCCGGTTACCGGTGACCGGAGTTCTATAAATCCAGACTGTTCACCAGACATAAGGGATTAAACGGTATTTTGTTTTCTGACAATATTCATCATACCCTTCCAGATTTTCCCTGAGAACCTTCTCCTCATTGAGAATTCTGAATACGAGTGCAACAGGGAGCAGTCCCATGGGTATTAATCCCCAGTAAGAACCGAGAGCCAGTGGTGTGGGCAGATACATAATTAACACACCAAGATACATAGGGTGGCGAACCACACTATATAAACCGGTCGAAATGACTTTCTGTTCCTCATCAATCTCCACGATTCTCGAAGCATAACTGTTTTGTCTGAATACTTTGAAAATTATAAGGTACCCCGCAAGAATAACGGCATCTGTCACTAAAATCATTTCAGGGGGTATATCAGACCAGCCGAAGCGCCTGTCAAGCCCGGGGATAATAAATGCTGAAATGAAAACCGGCAGATTTATCCACTGTATAAGCTTCTGTTGTTTTTCTTTTTCTGCTATTTTGGTTCGTCTTTCCAGGAACCTTGGATCATTCTTCAGAAAATACCTCAGGACAAATATCATAGGAATCAGGATAACTGCAAAATACGTATATACTTGCCAGTAATTGAAGGTGCCGGCAGGTAGTAGCGTGAATAATGCAATGAACAGAGGTACAAATGAAAATCTGTTTATCATTTTCCTTATAAGAGCTGATCTCTCCTGCCGTGTCATTTCACTTTTTGGTTCCATAAGCAAGTTATTTAACCTAATTGTCTGTGTGCATCAGCAAGTAAAAGGCGTGTTGAAACGTTATACGGACATGCTTTCTCGCAGTGACCCTGACAACTCCTGCAGGCATTTGCATTTTGATCTCCCAGATTCCTGTATAAGGCAGAAGATAATTCTTTTTCTTTCAAAGCCTGCAGATAATAATAATAACGCATAATAGTATTAACTGGCAGATGTTCAGGACAATTATGCTCACATTTATTGCATCCTATACGGCAATTCATAAAACCAAGACTCTCCCTGAATTCAGAAAGCATCATTGCCGTTTGATTATCCAGCGTCGTACCTGAAAGTCCGACATACATTTCAATATCTGCAAAGTTCTTAAATCGGCAGCAAATAGTGGTTACATTTTTGTTGGATAGAATGAACTTATATGCTCCCTTCTTGAGCTCCGTCAAATCAGCTACACGGTAATT
>CAYPHL010000050.1:16977-20695 GCA_964410385.1 uncultured Rikenellaceae bacterium
ATCTGACAAGGATTGTGTTTTGTTGCCCAGCAAACCGATTCCAATGGAACAGGTGGCTGTCTTTTTAATGAAGGTTCGACGATTTAATTTTTTATCCGGCATAGAATGAGAATTATAAGCATGTTCAGTATTTTAACACTATTGTAATGCCAAATTCTGATTTTTTATTGTTTCAAATCAAATCATTCACAAATAATTTATTGTGATTAATTCTTTGGTTTCAGGAAGTATATAATATCTCTTTCAAGCAGATCTGAATTAACTTTTACAATTACAAAACCAGCCTGATTTGACTCCCTGATAAGCTTTTCCATTGAAGTACTTTCGCTATTTTTCTGACCGGTCTTTGCCGGATCGCGTTCCACGATCACAAGAATGCCATCTTTCCTTAAACAGGGAATAGTGTTTTTCATCATCTCTACCGGTTTCTCAAGGTGATGGTAGGTACTAACCATGAATGCGATATCGACTTCGCCCGAAGGAAGCATTGGATTGTCAACTTTCCCGGGAAAGGCTTTTACGTTGGACAGATTATTGGTCCTGCACCTTTGCTCGAGGTAGGAGAGAGCCCTGGTGTCGATATCATTGGCATATACCTTACCGGTTTTACCAACTCTGAGGGAGAAGAAGACAGTCATCCTTCCTCTTCCAGCGCCTATATCGGCGATCGTCATACCTTCCTTCAGTCCTATTGCATCCATGAGTTTTTCAGGCTGATGCTGGCTGTTAAGCCAGGCTTCGGAAGGTTCAGAAGGAACTTTCTTATCCTGTGAAAACAGGATCCCTGTACTAATATAAAATAGCGGAATTAATAATAATATTTTCTTCATTATAACTTAAGTAATTGCAGTTCTTTTTTGATTTTTTGAATATCTGTCTCCATGACCCATCTATCAAAATTCCTTTATTCTTCATGATGTAACTGATGTTAATGATTATAATGATTTAAATTTTATCCTGCCGTTGCTTTCAGCAGCATTACCCCAATAACAAGACCCGCAAGTAGGATCAAGACACTTATGATTATCCACCACCAGGCTTTTCTCCATCCCGGGGTTGTAACTTCTCCTTCATTTCCTGCAAAAACATTCCATGCCTGGTAACCTCTCTTCACTGTCAAGTATTCAAAGATGAAAATGAACAGACCGCCAATCAGACTTCCCAATACAGTTATTGCCAGCCAGGTCATCACTATCCATGGTGATAGAGGTATTATCTGAGACATAGCTATGCTCATATTTTCCAGTGGCATTGCAACAGGAAATATCCCGGCCAGTCCAAGCAATGAAGCAACCAAAACCTGGGGCAGACGCTGAAATAAGAATCTGAAAAAATTCTTATTACCGGCCGAAGCCAGAAGAGGACTGTGAAAAAGCAGCCAGGCTGATATTATGGGAAGACCGAATATCCACAAAACCTGTTGCTGCTGGCTGGTACCTCCTGATACTGTTTTCAATACAAGGATTACCTGTGCGACAAGATAGGCTAAAGAAACAGGTACAAGATTGCCGGTTGTTTCAATCAGAGCCTTCCTGCTGTCACTAGTTTTATCCGGATGTGCGGAAATTAGTTTTACGATCAGAGCAGGGGGACCAAGCACAATAACAGCAGGTATCCAGAATTTTAATCCTTTGCTTCGTGAAGGGAGAATGAATAATAATGCCAGGCTGACGATTATCAGGGCAGCCCATGATCTGCCGATAATGTTGTTCATTCTAATGGTCTTTGTTACCTGCATGTAACGGTTTGCAGCTTCCTCTTGTATATTCTCAGGAAAGAGTTTGCTGAGAGGTCCGGCTTCCCGGGGATTGGAAAGTTCCTCTTTTACATTAATAATTACCGGATCATCATACTGGTAAAAAAAGTACAGGTACATTACACCATTTGTGAGATCAGCGACCAGGGTTTCAATTGTCCAGCTGGAGCTTTCCTGGTGAACTGCATCCATTACATTGGTAACAGCCTTGTAATTAAAGGGATTTGCATTATCAATTAATTGCCTGAGCAGATCATTTGCTTTATCAAATCGCCAGCAGGGATAACCGAAACCATTTGAAGGATTCGCCACATTGAAATTCGTCGATACAAGGAATCCGTCACCTGGTTTTTTCCTGGTATATGCCATTTCACCGTCCTTCCCGGCGCTTATTATTACTGCATCACCGGTTTTATCTGCAAAATGAATCTGATCGTGCATATACGGGAACCGCTGATGCGCATTTACCCAGTTGATTAATTCGCTGACTGTTGAGCACTCATGCATTATCTGCATGACGTAATTATGATAATATTCTCCTTTGACAGGAATCCTTTCAGAGTGGGGATTAACATCAAATCTCGGCAGTCCGTTTGCATCGTATGCAAGACCTTTTTCATTAACACCCTGCTGGGGGTTATCGGGCTTTCCGATCCATATCACTCCGAAGTTTGAAGAATCACCCTGTTCCACGAAGTACCAGGAATCGGGATTGATAAAATCGTCGTTCCCGCCAAAAAACACTTTATCACCCTTTGATATTGTAATTACAGAGCATCCGGACGGGATTTTCTGTACCGGATTCAGTGTCCTATGTGAAAATGCATTGAAACATAGTAAGTTGATTGCAATAAGAAAAAGTAGGTTTTTCATTAAACAGTTAATTTTGTTTTCAACTTTCAAACAGATCTGAATAGTATCTCCTGACATAATTTTCAGGGACCTTATCGATGGGGTATGAGCCATGCATAAGTACATGGACCCAAATACCATCTCTCTTTTCCAGTACTCCAGTCTGAAAAACGTTCTTTAGACAGGTTTCCTTTCCCTTGAATGAGCTGCAATCATCAAGATAACAGGAGTACCAGGCTACATTGCCTGATCGGGAGAAGACAATACGCAAATCCCTGAATTCAAAGTGTGTTCCACGGAAACCGGGATCTTTCCAGACCTCAGAATATTTTTTAAAGTTCTCAAGCCCGATTACCTTACTGTCGGAAAAGAGCCAGAAATGGAACAGATCTTCTGCCCACAACCTGTACATCGCATCAAAATCTTTTTCAATAGCCCATCCTATGGATTGCTCTATCGTATGCTTTACAGCTTTATAATTACCGGTAGTGTCAGATGTGGCGGCAGCTTGCCCTTCCGAATCGCGAACCACAGCTTTTGCATCCTGCCTGTGACCGGGTATCGCACTGATAATTAATCCGAGAAAAACTGACAGGGATAAAATTTTTGCCTTCATAGTGATTTTTTAATTGAAAACCTGTGTCTTGACTAATGAAATTTATGAAAATTATTCAAGAATTAGTATGGTGTATTTTACAGATGGGTTAATTGAATTTGCAGGACGGTTTGAAGAAGTAATATCAGGTAAATTTCAGAATGCAGGGATATGCAATAGAGATACCAAGTCTTTAGGATTCTAAAAGTTAAGATCAATGAATCCACTCCGCAAAGGCATAGCCGTCGAGCCTCAGATCATGGAAGTCAATTTTATTGATAATGAATTTCGCCCAACAAACTCCCTTGTGGTCATAAACGGTTCCATATAAAATGGACATGACAATTCAGCTCGAGAAATATCGCAGGAGAGGAGACGAAGAATAGCTGATACAGGGGTGTATATTATTCCCCGATAATTTTCACCAGTACTCTTTTTCTTCTTTTACCGTCGAATTCGCCGTAGAATATCTGTTCCCATGGACCGAAATCCATCCTTCCGTTTGTTACAGCCAC
>CAYPHL010000050.1:20795-30176 GCA_964410385.1 uncultured Rikenellaceae bacterium
ATGAATGCCCTTCTTGCTGGTGTCTCAAACCAGAGTTCTTTGCGATATGATTTCATAATGAATTTAGTTTTAATATTCCTTGTTTAACCATATAGTACACAGAGTTATATCGGATTCACATTTACCTGCCTGTATGCTACACCCTGAACTCTGTGTTTAATAATTTCATATTGGTAATATCTACGTATTAAAATACGGTTTTAAAAACGTATTTTAATACGTATTTTTCTAAAGACCTAGGTTAGTTTCATATCTTTGATTATACCTTCGATCCGCTCGTCAAGCAATTTATTTGTTTCTTCAAATTTACCGGCAGATTCGAGTCTGGTATTTACACTGAAATAAAATTTGATCTTTGGTTCGGTACCTGAGGGTCTGACGGAGATCTTGGTTCCGTCTTCGAGAAAGAACTGAAGAACATCTGAATTAAGAAGTTTAATTCCGGTTCTTTTACCATTAAGACAGTCGGTCGAGACAAGTGTTTCGTAGTCATCGATCTTAACGACTTTGCTGTTATTGATCGAAAAGGGAGGATTATTCCTGTAGCTGACCATCATAGCTTTTATTTCATCGGCACCTTCCTTTCCTTTTCTCACAATATTGACAAGTTTTTCCTTGTACAGTCCATATTCAAGATAAATGTCAATAAGAAGATCATAAAGCGATTTTCCATTGCTCTTTGCCCAGGCTGCAATTTCTGCAACAAGTGCACACGATGCTACGGCATCTTTGTCCCTTACATAATCGCCAGGAAGAAATCCATAGCTTTCTTCTCCTCCTCCGATATATTTCTTTTTCCCCTCCAGATCTCTTATAAGCTCGGCAAAAAACTTAAATCCCGTAAGTACATTAAAACATTCAACTCCATTCTTTTCGGCTATCCTGTCCATCAGGTCGGTTGTCACTATTGTCTTGATAATGTATTCATTACCTTTATATTTTTTCTTTTCCCCGAATTGTGAAAGGATGTAATAAATCAGAAGTGCTCCAGTCTGATTCCCGTTGAGTAGTACGAATTCACCCTTTTTGTTCTTACATGCAATACCAAGTCTGTCAGCATCAGGATCGGTGGCCAGTACCAGTTCGGCGGCGGTATCAACCGCTTTTCTTATTGCAAGTTTCATGGCATCAGGTTCTTCGGGATTTGGCGATTTTACTGTAGGAAAATTCCCGTCAGGAACGTCCTGCTCAGGAACGCTTATGATGTTAGTAAATCCGAATAATTTAAGTGCCGGCGGAACAAGTGTTCCTCCTGAACCATGGATAGGGGTGAATACTATCCCCAGATCTCTGTATTGTCTGATAATGCCGGGATTGAGGCTCATTTTCAGCACTTCCTGAAGAAAAGCGTTATCTGTCTCATTACCAATGATCCTGATATTCTCTTTTTTTCCTCCGGATTTTATTTCTTTTACCGATTTTATTTTCCTTACTTCTTCGATTATCCCCTTGTCATGAGGAGCAACAACCTGTCCTCCGTCGTTCCAGTAAGCTTTATATCCGTTATATTCGGGCGGGTTATGAGAAGCAGTGATCACTATCCCGCTATGGCATTTTTGATATCTGATTGCAAAAGAAAGCAATGGAGTCGGCCTGAGTGATTCAACAAGGAAGACCTTAAAGCCGTTAGCCGAGAAAATATCTGCTGCTCTTTCCGCAAAATATCTGCTGTTGTTCCTGCAGTCGTGTGCAATTGCAACCCTGATGCCTTTGGTCCCGCATTGTTTGATTATGTAATTTGAAAGTCCCTGGGTAGCCATCCCCATAGTATAGATATTCATTCTGTTGGTGCCGGCACCCATCACACCTCTGAGACCGCCGGTACCGAATTCCAGATCCTGGTAAAAAGCATCAACAAGCTTCTTCTCATCTTTTTCGAGCATATCCCGGACCTCTTTCCGGGTTTCTTCATTGAATTCATTTCCCAGCCATGTCATGGCTCTGTTCCTTATTTCTTCAAGTGGTAGCATAGGTTAAATTATTGCTTTGTTTTTAACGTTTAATTTGTTTCAGGTCTTATTTGTTGCGCCCTCCCCTTTGGGGGAGTCCCGATAGCTATCGGGAGGGGATGGGGTAAGTGTATTATCGGTGTAAAATTATTTTAATACATTTCCCAAGACTGCTTCTCCAGTGAGGAATAGTAAGATCATAATTCTCTTTGATCTTGCTTTTATCGAGAACCGAATAAGCTGGTCTTTGAGCGGCTGTAAAGTATTGAGCTGACAATATTGGTATTATCCGGCAACTGATTTCAGCTTCTTCAACAATTGCTTCAGCAAAATCATACCAGCTGCAAACACCTTCATTTGAATAATGGTAGATCCCCGGGATGAATGCCATCTGATTTCTTATAACTCCTGCAATAATAGTAATTACAGCTTCAGCAAGATCAGCAGCATATGTTGGTGTTCCAACCTGGTCGAAAACTACATTCAGAGACTCTTTTTCCCTTGCTTTTTTCAATATTGTTTTGACAAAATTGTTCCCGAATGATGAATACAGCCATGATGTGCGTATGATCATTGAGGCATGATGTGACAATGCTTCTTTTTCTCCTGCCAGCTTCGACCTGCCATACTGGCTCTGTGGATCTGGTACTGAATATTCATCATAGGGGGTGAATGCTCTCCCGTTGAAGACATAATCGGTAGAAAAATGAATAAACCTGCATTCAGTTCCTCTGATTGATTCGGTTATGTTCTGAACCGCTGTGCGGTTGATGAGATTCGCATTTTCTGCATCACTTTCCGCCTTATCGACCAGGTTATAAGCTGCACAGTTTATTATCCAGTCGGGACCGGTATTTTTAATGAAGTCTTTTGTTTCTGCGGCATTCGTTATATCAAGTGTGTCGATATCAGTAAATATAAAATCGTATCCGTAGTAGATCTTTGAAAAAAGTTTTATTTCATTACCCAGCTGTCCGTTTGCTCCTGTTATAAGTATTATTGCCATGACTACCCGGATTAAACTAAAAATTATTCTCAGCTTCCCTTAAGGGCGGATTTTTCGTATCCTTTTCACTTACTATCGGTTTGATATTCCCGGTATGCCAGTCGATATTCAGATCGGGATCATCGAGTGCAATACCCCTTTCTGAAGCACGGTTATACAGGTTATCAGTTTTGTAAAGGATTATTGCTTCCTTGCTTAGCACGGAGAATCCATGGGCAAATCCCCGCGGAATGAAAAGCTGTGTTTTGCTTTCGGAGTCAAGCTCTATTCCAAACCACTTTCCATAAGTGGGAGAGTCTGTCCGGAGATCAAGGGCAACATCAAAGATCTTTCCTTCAATGACCCTTATCAGTTTAGCCTGATCATGAGGTCTGAGCTGATAATGAAGACCCCTTATGACACCTGAGGAAGATCTGGATTCATTGTCCTGTACCGGCGTGAAATTTATTCCTGCATTTCTGTATGTATCCTGGTTGAAACTTTCAAAGAAGTAACCTCTTTGATCTGAATAAACCTTAGGTTTTATAACTAACAGTTCCTTGAATCCGGTATTAATTAATTCCATTTAGGATGAAGTGTTTATTTTAGTCTGTCGAATTCGCTTATTTCTTCCGAAGCAATCCTTAACAGGTATTTGCCGTACTGGCTCTTTTTTATTGGATCGGCGAGGGCAATAAGCTGGTCTTTATTTATAAATCCTCTTTTATAGGCGATTTCCTCGATGCATGAAGCCTTCAGGCTCTGACGCTGTTCCAGGGTGGCAATGAAATTTGAAGCCTGTAACAGACTCTCACATGTTCCTGTATCCAGCCATGCCATTCCGCGGCCCATTAATCTGACTGTAAGCGTTCCTTCCTCGAGATAGATCCTGTTCAGATCCGTTATTTCCAGCTCTCCTCTGGCTGATGGCCTGAGTGATCTGGCCTTGCTTACGACTGAATTATCATAGAAATACAATCCGGTGACTGCATAATTGGATCTTGGATTTGCAGGCTTTTCTTCGATTGTCACAGCTTTCCCTTTACTGTCAAACTCCACCACCCCGTAACGTTCGGGATCAGTGACATAGTATCCGAAAACACAGGCACCTTTATTTAGCTTTGCTGTATTCAGCAGAACGTCTCCGAATCCGTGTCCGTAAAAAATGTTATCCCCAAGTATCATGCAGACAGTATCACTTCCGATAAACTCGTCTCCCAGAATGAAAGCCTGTGCCAGCCCGTCAGGAGAGGGTTGTTCGATATAGCTGAACTCAAGGCCTACAGATCTTCCGTCTCCAAGCAGGTTCCTGAAAGAAGGCAGGTCACGGGGAGTAGAGATTATAAGTATCTCACGTATACCTGCAAGCATCAGTACCGAAAGCGGATAATAAATCATCGGCTTGTCATAAACGGGCAGCAACTGTTTCGATATGGCACTCGTTATGGGATATAACCTTGTCCCCGAACCACCTGCAAGTATTATTCCTTTCATTTGTTATATTTTTTTCAAAACCACGGAGTTTTCACAGAGTCTCCCATTCTCCCAAGCTCTCATCCCTTGCCAACTGCCAACTGCCACTGCCTACTGCCAACTGCCACTGCCGACTGCCTACTGCCAACTGCCACTGCCGACTGCCTACTGCCAACTGCCACTGCCAACTGCCAGCCGCCAGCCGCCAACTACCTCCTCCCGATCCCATAGTATCTGAATCCCATGTCAGCAATTACCTTCGGATCATAAATATTCCTGCCGTCAAAAATCACTTTTCCTTTCATTATCGCGGCCATCTTTCCGAAATCTGGAAGATGAAATTCCGACCACTCCGTCATAAGCACCATCGCGTCTGCATCTCTCAGTGCATCATATGGATCTGTACTCAATGAGATTGCGTTTCCAAGTTGTCTGACAGCTTCTGTCATGGCTGCAGGATCATATGCTTTTACAACAGTTCCTTCCTGTAATAATTTCTTTATCAGATATATCGATGAGGATTCCCTGATGTCGTCAGTTTTTGGTTTGAATGATAATCCCCATATCCCGATTGTAAGGCCCGGCAGTTTACCGTTAAAATGTTTCTTGATCTTATTGAAGATTACATTTTTCTGGAAGTCATTTGCTTTTTCGACTGCTTTTATAACATTCATTTCATAGCCGAGTTCCTCTGCTGTTTTAATAATAGCTTTTACATCCTTAGGGAAACAGGAGCCACCATATCCTGTTCCGGGATAAAGGAATTTATTGCCTATCCTGGAATCGCTTCCAATGCCTTTTCTTACATTATTTATATCGGCGCCAAGGAGGTCGCACAGGTTTGCCATTTCGTTTATAAAGCTTATTCGTGTAGCCAGCATGGCGTTGGCGGCATATTTCGTGATTTCCGCTGAAGGGATATCCATGAACAGTATCGGATGGTTATTCAGAACGAATGGCATATAAAGCCGTTTCATGACCTCACCTGTCTCAGGATTATCGATTCCGATAACTATCCTTTCGGGTTTGAGAAAATCCTCGACAGCAGCACCTTCCTTCAGGAATTCGGGATTTGATGCCATGTCGAAGCTGAAACTGACTTTCCGTTCATCAAGTCGGGTCTGAATTCTCTTTCTGATTTTCTCTGAAGTACCGACAGGAACAGTGCTTTTTGTAACAATAACAGAATACCCCTCCAGTGAATTACCTATTTCACCGGCGACTTCAAGGACATGCTTCAGGTCGGCGCTCCCATCCTCTCCCGGAGGTGTTCCGACGGCAATGAAAATCACTTCTGCTCCCCGGATACCCTCACTTACAGAGGATGAAAAGAACAACCTGTTTTTCCCGGTGTTCCTTGTGATCATCGTATCGAGACCCGGTTCATAAATCGGTAAGGCTCCGGAGCTGAGCATACGTATCTTTTCTTTATCCTTATCGATACATGTAACTGTAACTCCGCTTTCTGCAAAACATGTTCCGGTAACCAGCCCGACATATCCAGTTCCTACAACAGCAATTCTCATTTGTCTTGATTATATCTTCAGTAGTGTAACCAGATGCAAAGATAATAGATCGGGCGAGATTTGAAAATCAGGCTGTAGCTAAGGCTGTAAGACCTTATAAATAAAATGCCTGCAATTCATTAAAATTATTAAATAATTATCCTATCTTTGCAGACCAATTTTTTCAAAATAATGTCTAACTTATTAATTATTAGTATTTTTATTAACGCATTATGACAGACAACAAGAAAAAAACACCAAAAAAAGAAGCTGATGTAACTGAAAGTGATGCCATTAAACCAGTTAAGAAGCTCAAGATCAGGGAAACAAAAGAAAAGCTTATTGAGCAGGCTCTTGAAGAAGATTTACTGCCCGGGGATGAAGCCGGACCGTTAACACCGGGAGCTGAAGTTACTGAACCCGTAGTAGCTGAAACAGTTGAAACCGGGGCAGACCAGGCTGGAGATGATGAGCATTCAGAGCCATCTGCCAGACCTGAAAGAATAAAAGTTAAAGCTGCTGAAGGAGTTGTAACCGGTGCAAAAGATATCCCGGCAGGCAAGGCCTCAAATGAGGAATTTGACTGGGACAGCTTTGAACAGGATGAGATGAAAAACTCACCTAAGCATAAGCAGTATGAAGAAATGTATGATGAGACCCTTTCGACAGTTGCAGTTGATGAGGTTGTTACGGGAACTGTCATTCAGATGACTTCGCGGGAAGTGGTTGTAAACATCGGTTATAAATCGGAAGGTGTTGTTAGTCTGAATGAATTCCGCTATAATCCAAACCTTAAGGTGGGTGATACCGTAGAGGTTTATGTTGAAAGCCAGGAAGATAAGAAAGGCCAGTTGTTATTGTCTCACAAGAAAGCCCGTGCAATAAATTCATGGGACAGGGTAAATGCCTCTCTTGAAAAAGATGAGATCATAACAGGTTATATTAAATGCCGTACAAAAGGAGGAATGATCGTTGATGTATTCGGTATAGAAGCATTCCTTCCCGGATCGCAAATTGATGTAAAACCCATCAGGGATTATGATATTTATGTAGGAAAAACAATGGAATTCAAGGTTGTAAAGATCAACCAGGAATTCAAGAATGTTGTTGTATCCCACAAAGCACTTATTGAAGCTGAGCTTGAACAGCAGAAGAAAGAGATCATTGCACGTCTTGAAAAAGGCCAGGTTCTTGAAGGAACTGTCAAAAACATTACATCATACGGTGTATTTATTGACCTTGGAGGTGTTGACGGCCTTATTCACATTACTGATCTTTCCTGGGGCAGGGTTAATCATCCCGAAGAGATCGTACAGCTCGACCAGAAACTTAATGTTGTTATTCTGGATTTCGATGATGATAAGAAAAGAATAGCTCTTGGTCTGAAACAGCTGACTCCTCATCCATGGGATTCAGTGGATCCCAATATGAAAGTTGGTGATAAGGTAAAAGGAAAGGTTGTCGTCATGGCTGATTATGGCGCGTTTGTCGAAATAGCTCCCGGAGTGGAAGGACTTATCCATGTTTCTGAAATGTCGTGGTCGCAGCATCTGCGCAGCGCCCAGGAATTCATGAAAGTGGGCGATGAGGTTGAGGCTGTTATTCTCACACTCGACAGGACTGAAAGAAAAATGTCACTCGGTATCAAACAACTTAAGCCGGATCCATGGCAGAATATCGAGGAAAAATATACAGTAGGTTCTAAACACAAGGCAAAAGTCAGGAACTTCACCAATTTCGGAGTATTTGTTGAAATAGAGGAAGGCGTAGATGGTCTTATACATATTTCTGACCTGTCGTGGACCAAAAAGATAAAACACCCTGCCGAATTCACAGCCATTGATGCTGATATTGAAGTGATGGTACTTGAAATCGACAAGGAAAACAGGAGGTTAAGCCTTGGGCATAAACAGCTTGAAGAAAACCCGTGGGATGTTTTCGAAGGTCTCTTCACGGTCGATTCAATACATGAAGGAACTGTAATGGAGGTCTTTGATAAAGGAGCCATTGTAGCTCTTCCCTATGGTGTCGAAGGTTTTGCAACTCCGAAACATCTGGTTAAGGAAGATGGTACAATTGCAAAAGTTGATGAAAGACTGATGTTCAAAGTGATCGAATTTAATAAATCGGCAAAGAAGATCATCGTTTCTCACAGCAGGATTGCAGAAGATGAAAAGAAAGCAGCTGAAGCTCCTGCAAAGAAATCGGATACTGATGCACCTAAGAAATCTTCAAGAAAAGCCAAAGCAAATATCGAAAAAACGACACTCGGCGATATTACACAACTGGCAGCTCTGAAGGAAGAAATGGAAGAAAAACAAAATAAAGCTTCAAAAAAATAGAAATATTTGTTATTTTTAACACCAACAAAATTATACAATCATGGATTTCAATATTGAAAGCCGGAATAACAGTACTTTGATTCAGATTCAGTCGGAAAAGCTGGATACACACATAGCTCCTGCATTGAAATCTGAACTGGTCCTGATTTCAGGCAAGGGTGAGAAAAACATCATTCTTGACCTTGAGAAATGTCAATACTGCGACTCATCAGGTCTGAGCGCCATTCTTGTGGCCAACAGGCTTTGTAAAAATGCCGGTGGCACATTTGTCCTCTGCGGACTTAATGAGGCCGTTGAAAGACTAATTACAATTTCTCAGCTTGATACAGTCCTGACTATCACAGGAACTATCGATGATGCTGAAAAAATGATTTCCTGAGTTGCTCAGGAATGCAGAATGCCGATGAAATTAACAATACTTGGCAGTAGTTCTGCATTGCCAACATCAGAAAGATATCCCTCCGCTCATGTGCTCAATGTACATGAGCGGTTGTATTTAATAGACTGTGGTGAAGGCACACAGATGCAGCTCCGGAAAAATAAGATACGATTCGCGAAAATCAATAATATCTTTATCAGCCATATCCATGGCGATCATGTTTTCGGACTCTACGGACTTCTCTCCACATTTAACCTGATGGGAAGGACCCTTCCGATAAACCTTCACGCACCTGGTAATTATCTGCAGATGCTGTCGTCACATTTGACCGATTTTGATATTCATCTTAACTTCGAAATTAATTTTACATCTCTTGGCGGAAAGGATCCTTTAAAGATCTATGAGGATAAATACCTTACAGTTACTTCATTCCCGTTGCAACATCGGGTACCTTCTTTCGGGTTTCTCTTCCGGGAAAAAGTCCCCGACCGGAACATCATAAAAGAATCAATTGAAAAGTATAAGATCCCTGCAATCAGGATCCCCGCCATTAAAAAGGGAGCTGATTTTACAACTGAAACCGGTGAACTGATCCGGAACGAACTTATAACAATTCCCGGACCGGAACCTTTATCTTATGCCTACTGCAGTGATACGAAGTACTTTAAAAGGCTTGCTTCATTTGTCAGAGGCGTGAAGCTGCTATATCATGAAGCTACATTCGAAGATTCTCTCGGCGACCTGGCTG
>CAYPHL010000051.1:0-14020 GCA_964410385.1 uncultured Rikenellaceae bacterium
TCCAGATACCATTTTACTTTACTGACCTTTGCGGAATCAATTATCCCATTCTCAACCAGCTCACCTATATTCTCAACCTTCCCCTTTAGTTCCCTGTATTTCAGTACCGCGTTCACTTCATACCTTGTAAAATACGGCAGTCGGATAAGTTGTCTGTAATCCGCCAGATTGATTTTGATCTTTCTGATATTATCCGGATCGGCAGAAAGCATCCCTGAAATCCGGTCAAATGTCTCCGCTGGCAGACCGTAAACCTCTTTTAGCTGGCTTACATCGGCATAACCCCCAAGCAGATTTCTGTAACGGACTATCCTTGCCGACAATACTGGTCCAAGCCCCGGAAGGGATTCCAGATCAGCTGAATCACATCTGTTCAGATCAATTTTCTTAAAGGGATTCTTCTTCGGCTGGTACTTCTGAGTACGGGCAACCGTAGTTTCAGTCTGAACTGTATCAGCAATGAACAGGCTATCGGCAAGCGGAATAATCTCAACAGCCATTTTGCGGTTTGGTACAATGAACCTTATTCCGGCAACAGCTGCAATAATCAGGATAAGTATCAATGATGACCTCCTTTCGCGCCGGGTATATCCAAACCATTCCTTAAACGGTTGCAGAGAATTCCGATCCATAAAAAATGCAGTAAGACAATTGCAATTTATGAAATTTTGAAAGAAAATGATGTAATAATGACAGATTTTTCAGATGGACAGATCAGAAGGGGTAGCCAATCCCAAAAACAACGGTGAAATAATCATTAAAACTTTCATATGGCAGGCTCGAGAGGACCCATCTGTCTCCCCCTGACAACCTCGGATCCCTTAGTTTCATACCGATATCGGCGCGTATAAGTACGAAATCGAGGTCGAATCTTAAACCCACTCCTGTTCCCAGGGCCATATCGTTCAGCACATTTTTAAACCGGAATACTGAACCTTCCTGGGAATTGTCATTGAACGACCATATATTTCCTGCATCAAGAAATACAGCACTTTCAAGGATCCAGAACAATTTGAACCTGTATTCCATGTTGGCTTCTAGCTTAATATCAGCCGTCTGATTGAGGAATGTTGTCTTGCCGGGTACATATGAACCCGGACCAAGGGTTCTTACCTGCCATGCCCTGATGCCGTTTGCCCCTCCCCCGAAATACTGTTTTTCAAATGGTATTGCCCGTGAATTCCCATAAGGGATCCCGGCTCCGATAAATCCCCTGTAAACTACAGAGCTGACATCATTGATTATCAGATTATATCTCAGATCCATGTCGGCCCTGAAATACTGGGCAAAAGGCTGACCAAAGAGATTATAACTCTCCTCTTCCTTTTCAAGGCCGGCTAGATTGCTTATGAGTCCCAGCAAATTTCCTGATGTTTCTGCATTGAACCTGAAAAACCAGAAATCTTTTGATTTCCTGATCGTCTGGTTACTGTAAATAAAAGAATAACTGCTTCCCAGAATTGTAACATCCCTGTAACTGTAGGCGAGATAGGATGAAGATTCGATTTTCTCCATGAAAGCAGGATCGATGGTATCAAGCTTGACAATATTAAGCTGAAGTGGATTTACTATATGTGTTGTATATGAATTTCCATTCCAGTTATAGCCGAAAGTGGCATTTGCCATTTTTCTGGTATAGAACGGCATCTTCTGGTAATTATATGCAGCAAGCAGGGTGGTTGTGGGATTGTATTTTTTTATAAAGCCTTCTGTTTTGAGAAATGGTACAAGGAATTTTGGAAATCTAAGACTGGTCTCAGCGCCATATTCCACAGAATGCATAATAGTGTCCTGCGAAAGAGTTTCATAAGCCCCTTTTAGCTTGAGACTAAACATTTCGGCTCCACGGAAAAGGTTCTTGTGCTGATAGACAAGGTTGAGCGCCCCGCCGATACCGTCTGAATGCGTACCTTCAACCTCTACCTTATAGGATTGCTGACTTAAGAGTGTCAGCTGGATCGTACAGTCAAGCTCCAGTTCTTCGCCAGGTCTGAACGTGTATCCGGGCACTTCATTGTAGAAAATATTCACAAGCCTGAATGTTTTCAGAGCCAGCAGGTGTGATTGCGTCTGATCTGTATTTGTCACACTGAACCTGGCTCCCGATCTGAGATATAATGACTGGATAATAAGATCATGCTTGATCTCAGACTTTTTTCCTGGTGAGATAAAATAATAACCATCATATAAAATCGTATCAAGACTGTTAATGTACGCTTCTCCTCCTTCGAGGGCATCTCTCGGAACAAAATCGGGATAGATATAGATATTCCTTATTCTATAAATTGAATGAGGGACTTCGGTTATTTTGTTTGTATTATCAATTCTCATGAAATTCTTTACACCGTAGTAAATATCCACCTGCCTGTTACCTATTGTACTATCTACCCTGAAATAAATATGATCGCCTGAAAACCCGTAAAATCCCCGGTCTTTTATGAAGCGCTCAAACCTCGACTGTTCGGCCTGAAGGACATCAACATCATAGGGTTTTCCCCTCACTATGAGACAGTTTACTGAATCAAAGACATACCACTGCTCAATAAGGGTGTCTGCAAATTCATAATAGAGGTTCCGGATTGTATAAGGTGATTTAAGATTCACATTATAAGTAACTTCCGATTTTTGTCTGCTTGTCTTTACGGTATCTTTCACACCTGAATCAAAATAACCTTTGGAAGCAATATAAGACTGCATCTGATCAACCGACTTGGAAGTTGAGAAGGGATCATAAATAACCGGCTCCTCTCCTATTTTCCGCAACCATGAATGCGGCCATTTTTCCTTGCCTTTATTGGAAAGATTATATAATCCCAGATGAAACCTGACACCGAAGATCCTCTTATTTGGTTTCTGCTTGACAAGAGGTTCAAGATCACCCCTGCTTATCCCTTCCTTATTTATTATTATATGATTCTTATCGAGAAGAGTTTCATTCTGAGGGACATACTTTGTGGGATTACATGATGCGACCAGCAATATCAGAAATGAGAGAAGTAAAGGCGATCTCCGGGAACAAATATTTTTATTTGATATATTTTTTTCCAAATTTTGTATAATAATGTGACACAAATATATCAATAAAAATATTTAAAGAATTCACATTCAAAAAATTTAATATATTGACTTTGTGAATCTTACTACCTTTGTGTCAGTATTTAAAAAACAGATGTTGAGTAAGAATAAAATAAACTTCATTTTATCACTTCAGAAGAAGAAAGCAAGGGAGGAAGCTAAACTCTTTGTAATAGAGGGTGATAAGCTTGTAAAGGAATTCCTTCTGGCTAAACAGCCTGTCGAGATGCTTATTGCCAAGCCGGAATTCCTTAATTCCCTTCCGGTGGTTCACAAACAGGGTATCAGGGAGGTCATTCCTGCCGGCTATGACAATCTTAAAAAAATAAGTTCGCTGAAGACTCCGCATAATGCTCTTGCTGTAGTAAGGATGCCTGAAGTTAAAATAGATCCCGATGACGTTACCGGAGGCTTAACTGTTGCACTTGATTTTGTACAGGATCCTGGAAATCTTGGTACAATTATCCGGGCAGCAGCGTGGTTCGGTATTAGAAATATTTACTGTTCTGAAAACTGTGTGGATGTTTACAATCCCAAGGTCATCCAGGCAAGCATGGGAGCAATACTGAACGTCAGGGTATGCTATACCGACCTGAAGGATCTGTTCCGAGCAGCGATGAATAACAAAGTCAGGATATATGGGGCCATGCTGGATGGTGAATCAGTTTATTCCCATAAACTCTGCAAAACCGGTATTATCTTCCTTGGAAATGAGTCGAAAGGCATTTCTGAAGAGCTTCAGCCTTTCATCACCGACAGGATCATGATCCCGAGGATCAGCGAAACAGGCACGGGGATCGACTCGCTTAATGTAAGTATGGCTGCGTCGGTTATCTTCTCGGAGTTTACGAGATCCAGGGGAAGGCAGGGGTGAGGCGTGGGGCTACCCAGGCTTTTTGGCCAGAGCTTCTGCAGCAAGCATTCCGTCAACAGCGGAAGAGACTATACCGCCTGCATAGCCGGAGCCTTCACCGCAGGGATAAAGACCTCCGACAGCAATATGCTCCATCGTATCAGGATCCCTGGGAATCCTAACCGGTGAGGATGTCCGTGACTCAACTCCAAGGATCACCGCATCGTTTGTAAGATATCCTTTCATTATCATCCCGAATTGTCTGAATCCTTCCCTCAGCCTTTCAGATATTACAGGGGGCAGCCATTCGTGAAGCGGAGATGATGTCACTCCCGGGAAATATGAGGTCTCTGGCAATGACGTAGAAACCGTTCCGTCGATAAAATCCATCAGTCTCTGAGCCGGAGCCTTCTGAGTCTTCCCTCCCTCAATCCATGCAGCTCTCTCAAGTTCCCTGCGGAATTCCAGTCCAGCCAAAACGCCTGCATCTGAATATCCGGCGAAATCCTCCGGCCTCATTTCGACAACAATACCTGAATTGGCATAGGGAGAATTGCGTCCGGAGGGTGACATCCCGTTGACAACAACCTCCTCCTGTGAAGTGGCGGAAGGAACAATGAATCCTCCGGGACACATACAGAAAGAATAAACCCCTCTTCCATCTATTTGCCTTACAAGATTATAGGATGCAGCCGGAAGGAATTTTCCCCTTGGATTGCCGTGGTATTGTATCCTGTCAATGAGCTCCTGGGAATGCTCTACCCTCACTCCCATTGCAGATGGCTTCATTTCAAGAAGGATACCATTCTTATAGAGGATATTGTAGATATCTGTTGCCGAGTGTCCTGTGGCAAGAATAACATCTGAAGAATAATACTTTTCACCTCCTGAAATAACCAGTCCTTTAACCTGGTCACCTTCAGTTATCAGATCGCTTACTCTTTTCTCAGAAAGAACCAGTCCTCCTGAATCGAGGATCGAGTTCTTTATATTCTTTATTATTGCGGGAAGCCTGTCCGTGCCCAGGTGAGGGTGTGAATCATACATTATAGTGTCCGGTGCTCCGTGATGAACAAGAAGTTCAAGCACCCTGGTATTATCGCCCCGCTTTTTTGACCTTGTATATAGCTTCCCGTCGGAAAAAGTCCCTGCTCCGCCAATCCCGAAACAATAATTACTGTCCGGATCCACAACCTGATCCCTGCTGATCCCGGCTATATCCTTTTTACGCGCAGAAATGTCCCTGCCTCTTTCAATGATAACAGGTCTGAGCCCAAGTTCAATAAGACGTAATGCTGCAAATAATCCAGCCGGACCGGCACCGACGATCATTATCTCTTTCCTTCCGGTAACATTAACAGGAATAAAAGGCTTTATTAATTGGCTGGCAGGTTCATCTTTAGTAAATACTTCGACAGAAAGGATAATCCTTATATCTTTCTTACGGGCATCAACTGAACGTTTTATGATCCTTACCGATGATATTGACTGTGGATCTGTCTTGGCAAGGCGTCCGGAAATCCTTGTTATTGCTCCTGGATCTGCTGCCTGTTCCGGATCGAGATTAAGCTGAACAAGCTTTGACATTTTTATTCAAAATGAAAGGCGATTATCCACATCCTGGATTTCATCTTCTCAATTGCATTCCTGAATTCAGGATAGCCCGGTGCTCTCTCGTCCACAACTACATTGGTCAGACCGTTTGATAATTTCAGCTCAACTGATAATTTGAAATATTTAAGGTAAAAATCAAGACCGGCTCCTGTTTCATAATAGAGATCGGGGCGTTTAAGACGCAGGTATACAGGCTTTTCATCGTCATATTCCTTCTTGGCGGCAAGGTCATATCGGAAATTGAAGCCGCCTATGACATACGGCCTTACGTTATTCAGCCTCTCACCTTTATATTTAAGAAGAAGCGGAAATTCGAGAAAAGATGATTCCACCCTTTGTTGTTCGTTAAAAAGTACCGGATCTTCACCCGGTATCTCCGACAGTTTATAATACCTTACATTTCTCTGTCCGAATGATACTCCAGGAAGAAACCTTATATCCCAGTACCTTCCCGGTCTGAGATTGGTAACTATCTGGATATTTATTCCCGGATTCAGCCTGCTTACCTCAGGGTAGATTGAATCAGTCTCGAGGAAATCCTGTGATGGTGTTATGTTAAAATCCATCGTATTAAATCCCAGACTGAAACCGAAATGAATAAGCTTTTCATCATACCAGGATTCATTTTTAGGTCTCTGTTTCTGGGCAGAGACGGAGGTGCTTACCACCAGAAATCCGAGAATCAGGTATTTATATAAGATAGCTTTCTTCAAACCAGGCTGACTGTAATTAGGCTTCACAAGATAATAAACTGCTTTAATTAAAAATTATTGCATTCAAATTCTACGTCCGGTATAAATACTTGCCACTCCGCCAGTAAGCCTTTTTTGTCGGACCTCTGTAAATCCTGCTTTCCCTAGAAGCGTAATAAATTGTTCATTATCGGGAAATTGCAATACCGATTCCGGGAGATATCTGTATGCATAATCACTTTTTGAAATGATCTTCCCTATCAGAGGCAGGATTTTCAAAAAGTAAAAATTATATAACTGCTTAAACGGAGTATGCGATGGTCTCGAAAATTCCAGCACCATAATCACTCCTCCGGGAATGAGCACTCTGGCCATCTCCGATAACCCTTTCAGAGGATCTGAAAAATTCCTTACACCGAAAGCCACCATTGTCACATCGAAGGATCTGTCCGGAAAGAATATTTTCTGCGAATCACATTGCAACATTTCTATCCTTTCCTGAAGCGATTTCTTTCTTAGTTTCTCCCTCCCCATTTCGAGCATTTTTCCTGATATATCGATACCTGTTATATGGTCCGGACTTAGTTTCAGCGCTGCAATTGCCAGGTCTCCTGTTCCGGTTGCAACATCAAGGATTTTTGAAGGATGAGGATTCAGAAGGGAAATTTCACGAATTGCTTTTTTTCTCCATGACCGGTCGATGCCGAAAGAAAGAAAGTGATTAAGGAAATCATACCGGAAAGCAATTGAGTCAAACATTGAACCGGTACCGGTCAGGTTTGTGTGGTCTTCTATTTTGGGATGATGTTTCATTGAAAGTGCAAATATAGAAAATTACAGCTTACTGTTGTCATTTTCCTTTAACCACCCGATCTTCCTGAGTCACAAAGAACTTTTTTATCTTCGTAAAATAGAATAAAATACGTCTTAAAATACGTATTAAAAAACGTATTTTAAGACGTTTTAAAAGACGTATTTTAATATTATCAGCCTCTATGTTCTTTTCCAGACATTATATTCCTTTCCTGATTTCCTTATCATTTAAGGAATAAGTTCTATTTTTATACCTCGTTAAACAATTAATAAACGATGAACAAAATCATAATGATCACAGGTGCCACCGCCGGATTCGGACGGGCAACAGCAAGGAAATTTGCAAAGAACGGATATAACGTAATTATTACAGGTAGGAGGAAAGAGAGGCTGGATGAACTTGAAAAGGAGCTCGGAGAATACAAAGTCGAAGTACTTGCACTGAATTTCGATGTAAGAAAAAGGTATGAAGTGGAAGATACAATTACCGGGCTTCCGGACAAGTGGAAGAATATTGACATCCTGGTCAATAATGCCGGTCTGGCAGTCGGGCTTTCCCACGTCGACGATGCCGATGTTGACGACTGGGACAGGATGGTTGACACAAACGTGAAAGGGTTGCTTTATGTAACGCGAGCAGTTTCTCCGCTGATGGTTGCAAGAAGCAGGGGACATATTTTCAATATCTCATCAATAGCCGGAACGGATGTTTATGAAAACGGTAATGTTTACTGTGCAACTAAAAGTGCTGTCAATTCGCTTTCGAAAGCTATGCGGATCGATCTGCTCAAACACAATATAAAAGTGACGAACATAGCACCCGGAATGGCTGAAACAGAGTTTTCACTTGTGCGGTTCAAAGGGGATAAGGAAAAATCAAAAAATGTATATACAGGGGTCGATGCTCTTACAGGGGATGATATTGCAGAAGTAATTTTTTATTGTGCGACTTTACCGGCACACGTGTGTATAAACGATCTTTCAATAACTCCGACACAGCAGGCAGCGGTAGGGGTGTTGAATAGGAAACAATGATGATAGATCCGGGACGAATTGCTTCGTCCCGCCTGAAGCGGGACTCGCAATGACGGTGCAATTAAGTTTAATTACTTATAATCGAGAAATTAATAATGTACAAATGAATAGAATTAATTGTTTTAAGGTTTGGATACTTATTCTGACAATTTTCGGAACAGGTACCCTGTACGGGATTAATACCACTGATACCCGGATGCTTTCGCAACCGGCTGTAAGTAAGGACAGGATCGCATTCATTTATGCTGAGGACCTTTGGGTGGCAAATACGGATGGGACAAATCCAAAACGGCTTACCGTTGATGAAGGTATCGAATCTGATCCGATATTCTCGCCGGATGGAAGGATTATAGCTTTCAGCGCACAATATGACGGTAATACTGATGTTTTCACTATTCCTGCTGAAGGAGGTGTTCCGAAACGTCTTACATGGCACCCGGGAAATGATATTGTGAGAGGCTTCTCCCCTGATGGAGCCAATGTCTTGTTCACTTCCCCACGTTCTTCATTTACAGGTGCATACCTGCAGTTTTACCTTGTACCGGTTGCCGGAGGATATCCTGTTCAGCTTGACATTCCGGCAGGATACTCGGCATCTTTTTCGCCTGACGGGAAATCATTGGCATATACGCCGGTCTCACCTGCTTACCAGCAATGGAAAAACTACCGCGGCGGAAGAATTTCAAAGATCTGGATATGCTCCCTGACCGACCACTCAATAGTAAAAATACCTCAGCCTGAAGGAGGATGCAATGATGCAGACCCGATGTGGATAGATAACACCATTTTCTTTATAAGTGACAGAAATGGCGAGTTCAACCTTTTTTCATATGATGTTTCTTCAAAAGAGGTCAGGGCTCTCACGTCGTTCACCGATTATCCTATTATAAAGGCTACTTCGGGAAACAAAAATATAATTTTTGAACAGGGCGGTTATCTTCATATGTTTGATCCCGCTGCTTTCTCAGTGCAAAGGCTGAAAGTGGGTGTGGCTGCAGATCTTCAGGAGCTCAGGCCAAGATTTGTCCAGGGAACTTCCTATGCAAGAAGCCTGGATATCTCTCCCTCAGGGGCAAGAGCTGTTTTCGACATCCGGGGTGATATAGTGACCATACCGGAAGAAAAGGGTGATCCAAGAAATATAACCTCTACCCCGGGTTCTCATGAAAAATATCCCTCCTGGTCGCCTGACGGTAAATCCATAGCCTGCTTCTCAGATGTATCGGGAGAATATGAACTGCATATTAAATCACAGGACGGTAAAGGAGATCCCAAGATAATAAAACCTGTGGGATCAGGATTTTATGCCTTCCCGGAATGGTCACCCGACAGTAAGAAGATCTGCTATGTAGATAATAGTAAGAGCCTGTATCTGGCTGATGTACAAACAGGTGTCATTAAAAAAATTGATTCTGATGCTCTCAACTCACCCGGACCATTCAGAAAACTTATTAATGACTGGTCATCCGACTCCAGATGGATATTATATACAAAAGTGTCTGATACATATTTCAAGGTAGTATACCTCTATTCACTTGATCAGCAGAGATCTTTCCCGGTTTCCGACGGAATGAGCGATGCTTCAGAACCGGTTTTTGACCCTTCAGGCAAATACCTTTATTTCTTTGCATCAACAGATGCGGGACCCGTTGTGAACTGGTTCGATCTTTCAACCCAGGATATGAGAATGACAAAGTCCATCTACCTTGTCACACTTCAAAAAGATACTCTTTCGCCATTTGCAAAGGAAAGCGATGAAGAGAAAATAAAAGAAGAAAAAACTGAACCGGCAAAGCCTGCGGGAAACAAGAAGAAAGAAGCCAAAAGCAGCATACCTGAAAAAACGGAACCTGAAGGATTGAAAATAGATACTGAAGGATTAAGGGACAGGATAGTGAATATTCCTGTTGCTGCAGGTGATTATTATAATCTTGGGGCAGGGGCAGCCGGTGAAATATTTTATATAGTAAGTCCGTCTGTAAGATCTGAAAGATCAACCATTCATAAATATGATCTTAAGGAAAGGAAGGACAGCGAGATAATGGAAGCAGATAATTTTATTATCTCAGCTGATACAAAGAAGATGCTCTATACAAAAGACCAGACGGTCGGGATTACCTCAACCGGGAAGAAACCTGAACCGGGTAAGGGCATTCTGAATCTCAGCGCTGTTTCAGTGAAAGTCGATCCGGCAGTTGAGTGGCCACAGATGTTCGATGAAGCCTGGAGGATCAACCGCGATTATTTCTACGATCCGGGAATGCATGGCGCTGACTGGAATTCAATTAAGACCAAATATTCAAAATTCCTGCCGGATCTGTCCTGCCGGAGCGACCTCAACAGGCTGATCCAGTGGATGTGCAGTGAACTGGCCGTAGGTCACCACAGAGTGGGCGGAGGTGATCGCCCACTTAACCCCCAGAGAGTCGGGGTTGGACTTCTTGGCGCCGATTTCAGCATATCTGGCAACAGGTACCAGATCAAAAAGATCTACGGAGGATTGAACTGGAATCCCGATCTCAGATGTCCGCTTGCAGAACCAGGACTTAATGTGAATCCGGGAGATTATATACTGGCGGTTAACGGAAAAGATCTAACTACAGATAAGAATATCTTCAGTTATTTTGAAAATACCGACGGTAAGATAACAGAGCTTACAATCGGATCAAAGCCTGAATATTCAGGATCGAGAGTTATTAAGGTGGTACCGGTTGGAAGTGAATATGGGCTCAGGAACCGCGATTGGGTGGAAGAGAACCTGAAGAAAGTGACTGAAGCCACCAACGGACAGGTTGCATATGTTTATGTACCGAATACATCGACATCGGGACATGAATATTTTAAAAGGTATTTCTTCCCGCAGGTCAACAGGAAAGCTGTGATCGTTGATGAACGGTTCAATGGCGGTGGACTTCTTGCTGATTATTATATCGACATACTTCTGCGTCCGCTTCAGTCATACTGGAATATGCGATACGGTATAGATCTCAAATCGCCCAGTGGTTCGATCCAGGGTCCGAAAGTGATGATCGTCAATGAATATGCCGGGTCAGGAGGTGATATGCTTCCGTGGATGTTCAGGAAGTTCAAAGTCGGAACACTTGTAGGAACACGTACCTGGGGAGGACTGGTGGGTACACTTGGTTTCCCGGAGCTGATGGACGGAGGTGGAGTTACAGCACCAAACCTGGCAATCTGGACCGAAGATGGATTCATTGTTGAAAATGTAGGCATTGCTCCGGATATAGAGGTGGAACAGCTGCCTGCAGAGATAATTAAAGGCAGGGATCCTCAGCTTGAGAAAGCGATTGAGGTTGCGCTGAAGGAACTTGAGAAGAATCCGCAACCGAAACCGGTAAGGCCGGCTTATCCGGTTAGGGTGAGGAGGTGAGAGCAATTGTAGTTTACGATAAGGATTGCTTCGCTCCGCTTTTTAAGAGCTGGGGCTCTTAAAAAGCGGGGCTCGCAATGACGGTAACTAAAGTAGGTATCTTGGGAATAAACGAAATATAAAATGTACACGTACCATTATTTGTTGAACTTTACAAAAAGTGCATTCATGAAGATGGGATGCAGTGAAGAACATTCGGAAACTATAGCCGACGTTTTTCTTGCGGCGGAACTGAGGGGTCATTCATCCCACGGAATGATAAGGATAAAGGATTATTACGAGTTGTGGAAATCGGGGAGGATAAATGTGAATCCCCTTGTACAAATAGTCCATGAGTCACCTTCAACAGCAGTTGTGGATGGCGATAACGCAGTAGGGATGGTTGCTGCCCGCAAATCGATGGAAATAGCAATTGAAAAAGCCCGGACAGCCGGGACAGGATGGGTTGCTACACGGAACTCTAACCATTTCGGGATAGCAGGTTATTATGCAATGATGGCCCTTAAACATGATATGATCGGAATTTGTCTGACAAATGCCAATCCTCTTGTCGCCCCGACCTTTTCAATCAGCCGGATGATGGGAACTAATCCTATCGCTGTAGCTATACCGGCTTTAAATCAACCACCATTTGTTGCCGATTTCGCCACGACACCCATCGCAAGGGGAAAACTGGCCGTGGCAGAAAAGAAAGGGGAGAAAGTGGCAACCGGCTTTGTACAGGACAAAACCGGTAAACCTTCTGATGATCCGTCAATCCTGAAATCGGGCGGCTCGATGCTGACTCTCGGTGGCGACAGACTCCACGGAAGTCATAAGGGATATTGCCTGTCGGCGATTGTGGATATATTCTCCGCAGTATTCAGCGGAGCTAATTTCGGACCATTTGTACCGCCAAGCGTCGCTTACCTTCCGGTCCTGGAAAAGAAAGTCGGCGACGGGACCGGTCACTTTTTCGGTGCATTGCGAATAGATGCATTCCAGCCTGCAGCGGAATTCAAATCAAAAATGGACGAGTGGATAGAAACCTTCCGTTCATCAAAGCCTGCGGAAGGAGAAGAACGTGTACTGATCCCGGGAGATCCTGAAAGGGAGGCGGAAGAAAAGATAATGAGGGAAGGGATAATGCTAGTACCGGCTATAAGGGATGATCTGGTCGTTATTGCCAAGGAATTGAATATCAATTTCGACTGAAATATTCATCCTTCTGAGTCTGGCATAGCCTCAGATTTCCCCTCCGAGGGTCCGACTTCAACCATTCCCCCCTCTAGGGCACAGCCGTCAACCTAATGACAACATTTTGTAAGTTACACAATATTATACTTGCAATTTTGTCGTTACAGCTGGTGTGTAAAAAATTGTAGTGAGACTTTGGTTGACGGCTATGGTATTTAGGTGTAGATTTGCATCATGCTGATTTTCCGTCCTTCGGTGGTCAGGTAACCTTTCATAAGATTCGCAGTCGTACAGGAATGAACAGGTAATATTTTAATGATATCCCCTGGTTTATAATCATTTATGTGATCATCCGGCAGGTAAACTATTCCATGTTCCTGTGATAATTTCCTGAGATATGATCCCTCAATTATTTCACCCCAGCAGTCGCCATTATTACTGACGACCTTTCCATAAATAGTTATTCCATTTTCATCAACGACACAGTCAGATGCAAAGTGAACACTTCCGCCATAAACTACTACTTCAGACCTCTCCCGGTGAACTGCAACAACGGGACATGCCATTGCAACGGCTATCTGATCAGCCCTGCATGACCCGATAATGTATTGCGTGACATCATAAAAAACATAATTACCGGGTCTTATCTCATCCACCATACTGAAATCCTCCATTATACTGCAGCCGGGCGTATCCCCGACAGAAATGATAAGACCAGGATATTCATTTAAGAATTTGTTCTTAAGGCTTAACATCCTGGTTATAGTTTCATTATGAATGGCAGAAGATTCATTTTTGCCACGTGCCCTGTAGCTGTGACCGGAATGGGTGACAAAACCGCGGAAGGTAGTTGCCCGAGATTCAGAAAGTGTTCCCAGTATCTCATAAATAGCTTTATGATCATCCCAGCTTACACCTGTCCGGTGCAAACCTGCATCTACCTTTATATATATGTCCACAGGCGATTTGAGATTATCCTGCAGAAAGCGAACTGCCTCTGCAGATTCCACAAGTAATGACAGGTGTATCTTTCCCGCCAGTTGATTGATTGTTTCGATCTCCAGAATGTTTACGGGAAAAGCGACCAGGATATCATTCCAGTCATCCGCAGCAAAATATTTTGCCATCCGCAGAGAAGAAACTGTTATTTTTTCAGCTCCCTCTTCCCTGAACCATCTGCCTATCTCATGGGACTGATGTGTCTTGAAGTGTGGCCGGAGAGTTACATTGTTCCTCTCTGCCTTTTCTGCCATATTCCTGATGTTCCGGCGGCATTTCTGTTCATTAAGTAGAAGTGTGGGGGTTGTAATCATGAATAACTCATCTATTATTTAAACTATATTGCTGTTTTATGGCTTTGCGGCTTTGCGG
>CAYPHL010000051.1:14120-21139 GCA_964410385.1 uncultured Rikenellaceae bacterium
GGCTTTGCGGCTTTGCGGTATGCTTTTTTTTAACCACAAAGGACACTAAGGAAACCACAAAGAGCACAAAGTCTGGACTTTACAATCATTCCTGACTTTTAAAAGGTTCTTTTCCCATTCGGAAGACAAGTTCTCCGCCATTGACTATTTCATCGTGGGTGATTGAGAACCGGTCAAGTGGTTTTCCGTTGAGTGTGGCCGACTGAATATAAATATTCTGTTCATCCAGGTTTTCAGCACGTATTACGAACTTCCTGCCTTTGTAAAACGATCTGTCGATATTGATTGTTACTTTATCAAATATCGGGGCAGTGATCTGGTAAACAGGATCTCCGGGACACATCTGGTAAAGTCCCATGGAACTCATGACATACCATGCCGACATGCAGCCGTAATCATCATCCATCTCTTCGAGATATCCGTCGGGAGTTGCTTTATATACTCTGTCAAAAACCGGCTCTTTGAAAAAACCGTGGGTTCCGTATTTCTGGACTATTGGTTTGGTAAGGATTTTCCTTACCCAAAGTTGTGTAAGCCACGGAGCCCCTGCCATATTGAAAAGGAAGGGAGCCTGAAGATCGATCTGGTTACCGGCTGTATATAGATCATTATCAAAGAAATATTGAAGCTCTTTTACAAACTGTTCCCTGCCTCCGAATGCCTCAATAAGTGAAGGAACATCATGGATCACATTCCATCTCCAGTGCCATTTACTTCCCTCGTAGGTATATTTTTCACGGTTCATTGAAGGATCTTCCGGAAAATCGAGCCAGGTTCCGTCAGCAGCCCTGGCTCTGAAATATCTGATCGAAGGATCCCATGTATTCCGCCAGTATTCAGAACGTTTCATAAGATATTCGTAATCCTGATCTTTACCCAGATCCTTTGCGACCTGTGCCAGACACCAGTTATCCCAGCAATATTCTCCTGTCTGATCAGGCCTGGCTGTAATATATCCTGTTGAATCGTATTTTGCAGGCATCTGCAGAAGGACCTCCTTCATCATCCATGGATAAACATCAGCCATATCAATTTTCATTAAGCCTTTAAAGTATGCATCAGCCACCACCATGAGCATGTGTTCATGCCTGCAGGAAGCAAAAATCTGATAACCATTCTTCCCCGCAGCCTTGAAATCAAATCCATGCGGAGGATGTTCCGACTCCGGCAATCCACCCCAGTTGTCGGCCTGCTCATAAAGATCCCGCAGGGAGGTCACTATATCACTATAGACTGAAGGTATGAAAAGGCTGTAAAGCGGATATTTGGTCCTGAAAGAATCCCAGAATGCAAAACCATCATAATGTAAGTAACCTTCAGCCAGATGGTTCCTTTGATCCAGACCGGGGTAAACGCCCTCCACATCCGACTGTATAACCGGCAGAAAGCATGTGTGATACAGGGCTGTATAAAAAATTTTCCTGTCATCCAAACTCCCTCCTTCCACTCTGACTGACGAGAGAACTGTGTTCCACTGGTTCAGAGCATCGTGCCTCACTTTTTCAAAATCCCATCCGGGGCACTCATCCTCAATGTTTTTCGCTGCCGACTCCGTTGAAGACAGGGAAACACCGACCTTTACAATGAGCTCCCTGTTTTTCAGGTTCCCGAATTCACAGATAAGTCCGCCATCATCCTGATTTTCCACAAACGATCCGGATTTAATCTGCTTCCCGTCCCAAATTCGTGTTTCCTTAACCGGAGAATCGAACCTGAACACGAAATACTTGTTACCAATGGATCCTTCAACCGTATTTGCATCGACGATCTTACAGGAAATACCTGTCGCTCCACTCCTGTTTCCTTCATAAAGAAACAGACTGACTTCCTGATCATTGTCAAATGTATAGCGGTGAATACCTGTTCTGGTTGTAGCAGAAAATTCTGCAAGGACTTTATCCTGTGGAAGGTAGACGGAGTAATATCCGGCGCTTGCTTTTTCAGTTTTTTTGTCGACCGGCACAATTGGATTGACAAAGAAAGTATCGGCAGGCATTCCGGTAAATGGCAATACTGAAATCAGCCCTGCCCTGTCATGAATTGCTGTTCCTCCCGAACTTCCCTTATGCAAATGGCTGAAGCCACGGATATGATTGTCTGACCAGTCATAGCCCGAGTGGGCAAAATCCCCGTCAGCTGTCAGACTTCCCGGCCACGTGTCAGGACAAAGTTCTACAAGTCCGAAGGGGACCAGGGCTGCAGGCAGCCATTGCCCGTGATCGCCCTGTGTACATATGAAGGGATCGACATAATCTGCAGGATGTTCTGACCTGCACGCGTATCCTGAAACAATTGTCAGGAACAGGATTGGCACCAGGACTTTGTTATACATTTTCATTGATTCATAAATCCCTGATCATGAAGTACTTTTAATAATATTCCTGAAAAGGTGATATTGTCATCCTTCTTATACCTGACATCAGTAAATACCTGTGCAAGGGTTTCCTTATTGTTTTCCTTAATAAAATTCCGTGAGTCTTCTCTTTCTTCCTTTGATCTGTAAAAATCATTTATTTCCTGAGAGGTATAATCATTGTAAACCTCTTTATGGGTAACTGCTTCCAGTGGAAGCCGGTCAGGTTGCTCAGGATCTTCAGCCGGCCAGCCGAGAGTGATAGTAGTTACAGGCACGACTCCTTTCGGTAGCTGCAAAGCTTTAATTATCTTATCTGCCATATAGGTTGTTGTACCAAGATAACAGATACCAAGTCCTTCAGCTTCAGCTGCCACGCAAACAGTCTGGGCAACAAGCAGTGCATCGATGGCTGCGGTGAAGAAGGAAAGAAAATTATCATAACCCGGCTCAGCCTTATTCTGAAGGCACCAGCGACTGAACCTGTTGAAATCTGCACAGAAAGTGAGCACAACAGGAGCTTCTGTAACCATTTTCTGGTTGAAGTGAAAGGGCGCCAGTTCTTTCTTTTTTGATTCGTCCCTGGTAATGATTATGCTATACACCTGCATATTACCGGTTGTTGAAGCCCTGCATCCTTTTATAAGCAGGTCATTCAGAAGATCTTCATCCACATTTCTTCCTGAGTATTTTCTTATTGTTTTCCTTCCGAGAAGAGTATCTGATATTGATTTCATTTTATGCTTCGATTGTATTATTACAAAGAAAAGAAATTCTGCCCAATGCTTACGGCACTTTGAAAATGATTTTCTTATATTAGCATGATACAAATGATAAACAACTTATAACCCTGCGATCAATGAAAAACCTTTGTGCTCTTCGTGTGAACTTAGTGCTCTTTGTGGTTAATCTTTTAAATCCCTTAACCACAAAGGACACGAAGGTTAACACTAAGAGCACTAAGGAAAAATAATACCAGATTTATACAATACTAACCAGCAACCTGTAACAAGCAACCAGCAACCAGCAACAAGTAACCTACTTAAGTATAATCATAAACTAAAATGAAATGAGCAGACCGGTAACATTATTCACAGGCCAGTGGGCTGATCTCCCTCTGGAAAAGGTATGTCAGAAAGCAAAATCCTTCGGATATGACGGATTGGAGCTGGCATGCTGGGGAGATCATTTTGAAGTTAACAAAGCAGATGATGCATATTGCAAGGCTAAAAGGAAGCTTCTCGACAAATACGGACTGAAGCTTTTCGCGATCTCGAACCACCTTGTCGGGCAGGCGGTAGCAGACAGGATAGATGAACGGCACAAGAGCATTGTACCGGCTTATGTATGGGGTGACGGGAAGCCTGACGGCGTAAGAAAACGTGCAGCCGAAGAGATGATCAGAACGGCTGAAGCAGCTAAGAGGCTTGGGGTATCCATAGTTAATGGTTTCACAGGCAGTCCAATCTGGCATCTTGCTTACTCCTTCCCTCCCAACCTCCCGAAAATGATCGAAGACGGCTACAAGGAATTCGCAAAACTCTGGAAACCAATTCTTGATGCATATAAAAAACTCGGGATCAGGTTTGCCCTTGAAGTTCATCCGACAGAGATAGCTTTCGATGTCGCATCAACAAGGAAAGCACTTGCAGCTTTAAACAACCATCCTGCTTTCGGATTCAACTATGATCCTTCACACTTTGGTTATCAGGGAGTTGATTATGTAGGTTTCATTTACGCATTCGCCGATCGTATCTTCCACGTACATATGAAGGATGTGGGATGGTCTGAAATCCCGGCGGAAGCAGGTGTGTTCGGAGGTCATACCGATTTCGGCACTAAAGGCCGGTATTGGGACTTCAGGAGCCTGGGCCGCGGCAATATTGATTTCGAAGAGATAATCAGGGCGTTGAACAGGATAGGATATAAAGGTCCTCTTTCAGTAGAATGGGAAGACAGTGGAATGGACCGTGAACACGGGGCAATGGAAGCATGCGATTTTGTGAAATCAGTCGATTTCCCTCCTTCAGACATTGCTTTTGATTCGGCTTTCGAAAAATAATCCTTTAATATTTCTTTATATAAAAAACCTAAATGATCATATTATGGATGCCGCAATCAAAAAAACCCAACTTTTCAATGCAAGCTGTGTTGCATTAATAGTAACTGCCCTTGCCTTCGCAACGCGTGGTTCATTTGTCGAAGCCTGGGCTGCTGAATTCAATCTTACACATACACAGGTAGGATGGATAGTCGGAACAGCCTTCTGGGGCTTCACCCTTGCAATGGTCTTCGGAGGTCCGCTTGTAGATGTAATAGGTCTTGGACGGATAATAGCAATTGCTTTCTTCTGCCATCTGATTGGCATTATCCTCACAATTGTTGCAACAGGATTCTGGACACTTTTCATTTCAACACTTTTTATCGGGATCGCAAACGGCAGTGTGGAAGCTGCCTGTAATCCGCTTATCACCAGCATGTATACTGACGAAAAAACACGCCGGCTGAACCGTTTCCATGCATGGTTTCCGACGGGCATTGTTATAGGCGGCCTTGTGGTTTACCTGTTTAACAATATTGGCCTGACAGACTGGAGGTGGGCAATGGCAGTAATGCTTCTCCCGACATTTGTCTACGGGTATATGTTCCTTAACAAGAAATTCCCGGAAACAGAACGCGTTACGTCAGGATTTTCATATAAGGACATGCTGAAGGCATGTTATAGTCCCTTGTTCCTTTTCATGGCATTCTGTATGATCCTTACCGCATCCACAGAGCTTGGAACAAACCAGTGGATAGCTGCTTTACTTGCAAATGTTTCGGATAATCCGATCCTGCTTCTGGTCTGGATATCAGGGATCATGGCTCTTGCCAGGCAGTTCGGAGGAACGTTTGTCCATAATACACGCTCCACCGTGATCCTGCTTTTCTCTGCCATACTTGCTTTTATCGGCCTTATAATGATGGGATATACCCACGGACCTGTGCTGGTGTTCACATCTGCAGGTATTTTTGCACTTGGCATAGCCTTCTTCTGGCCTACAATGCTGGGATTCGTATCAGAGAACATCCCACAGAGCGGAGCTCTCGGACTCGCAATTATGGGTGGTATAGGATTCCTGGGAGGAGCAATTGCACAGCCTGTTCTCGGAGCTATATTCGATGCCAGGACGGCTGCCGCGGTTCCGGCCGGACAGGTTCTGGAAGTACTTAAAAATGCTGCGGCTGGTACACAGGAAGCTGCAACCTATGCTCAGGCACAGCTTGCAGGCGGAGCAGATACATTGAAATATGTCGCAGTGATTCCTGCATTACTTATAGTATTTTTTATTTTCTTACATTTCAGAAAAAACAAACCGGCATAAGCCCCCATCTTCCCTGCTTCTCTGTTTCACCCCCCATCCCCCCTAAAGGGGGGCTAAAATCAATCTGGATTACAACCCCCCTTCAGGGGGGCAGGGGGGTAAAACACAACAAAGCAGGGGGGCAAAGCACAACAAAGCAGGGGGGCAAAGCACAATAAAGCAGAGTATAAAACAAAAATAAATTCAAAACATAAAACTGAAATTCTTATGGGAAAAATTAAAATGGGAATGATAGGTGGCGGAATAGGTGCATTCATCGGTGATGCTCATCGCCGCGCCTCAAGGATTTGCAATGAATTTGAACTTGTCGGTGGAGTCTTCGACATCGATTATGAAAGAAGCAAAGAATTTGCAGCCAAAGAAGGGATCAGTCCCGACCGTTGCTATGAAAGTGTAGATGAAATGATAAAAGCCGAACTCGCGAAACCTGAAGATGAAAGGATAAGAGTTGTATCTATTGTCACACCCAACGCACTTCATTATCCCCAGGCAAAGAAATTCCTCACAAACGGATTCCACCTTGTCTGCGAAAAGCCGATGACCATGACCGTTGAGGAAGCAGAGGATCTGGAGAAACTGGTTAAAGAGACAGGACTCACCTTTGCACTTACACACACCTATACCGGTTACCCCATGGTAAGGCAGATGAGGGAAATGATCGCGAAAGGAGTGCTTGGAACGATACAACGCATTGACGCACAGTATTATCAGGGGTGGATTAATGCAATTATTCATGGTGGAGGAAGCAGGATAACCGGAGTATGGAGACTCGATCCGAAGCATGCCGGAGTAAGCAGCTGTATGGGCGATATAGGGGTTCATGCATTCAACCTTATCGAATATACAACCGGCCTTGAGGTCAAAGAGGTTCTTTCTGATCTGAGTCCTGTCAAAGAAGACATTAAGCTTGACCTTGACGGTACGGTTTTGATCAGGTTCAACGATAAGCTGAAAGGCGTTATCAGAGCCAGCCAGGTTTGCGGCGGACTGGAAAATGACATAATAATATCGGTATACGGATCAAAAGCCAGCCTCAGATGGGGACAGGAGAATCCCAATTACCTGTATATGTTCAGTGATACGGAACCGACAAAGGTCTACAAGCCTGCACACGGATATAATGAAAAGATGGCAGAAGAAGCACAGACAATGCCTGCAGGCCATCCTGAAGGTATTTATGAAGCCCTTGCCAATATATATAAAGGTGTGGCAAAATCGATGAGGGACCAGGCATTCACTCCCGGTGAGTTCCCGACTGTCCACGATGGCGTAAGGGGAATGAAGTTCATCCACTCGGTGGT
>CAYPHL010000051.1:21239-30050 GCA_964410385.1 uncultured Rikenellaceae bacterium
CTGAGCTCTGGGCATTGATTTACTTCTTCTTTTTCAGCAGGAAAAATGCAACTGCTCCGACTACCACGACTGCTCCGATTATTATGGCAATTGTTCCGCTGCTTCCTTTTTCTTTATCAGAGGCAGATTTACCCTCGTCTTCAATATCATAATAGGTAGTAGGCTTGGCATCGGTATCAATATTGACCGTATCCTTCTGTGGCTTGGGCTGATCCTGTGAAAATGATGATGTGAGCCCGCATAATGCAAATAATGCTGTTAATGAGATTGCAAGAATTGTCTTTTTCATATCATTCTTATTTATAATTATTTAATAGTGTCTGCAATTTTATAATATTTTTCAGCGGTTTCCGGATCACTTTCCCTGTAAGTATCTCCCAGGGCAATTATTGCGGGTTTGTAACCCGGATTAAGCTTCAGGCAATTCCGTAAAAGCTTTCTTGCTTTCTGAAGATCTTCCGCGAAATACAAGCCTGATAACTCAACATATGCCTGAAAATACTTCCTGTTATACTTCAAAAGCCTTTCATAATATCCTGCTGCTGTCCCTGAATCATTACGGGATTTGGCAATATTTCCCAGGTACATGAGTATCGGCTCGCAGAACGGATTGATTTCCAGGCCGGCTTTCAGAACGGAATCCGCCTTTTCATAAAATCCTTCATTATATAAAGCCCGTGCAAAATTATAAAAAATCATCTCATCTTGATCATTGTATTTCAAAGCAGTTTCAAAATGAGTGACAGCCTCTGCTGACCGGCCTTCTTCAAGGGCTGTATATCCATAATAATCATCCTTGTTCTTTCTTTCAAGGACAATCCCAATCGGAATGCCATCCGCCCTGATCGTATAAATGACATTCTCAGGCGGCCATATCTTATTGTCCAGCTGAAAAGGATGTATATACCTGTTCGCAACTATTGCATAATCCCAGTCATACCGGCTCCTTTCCTCGTGTCTGAAGTAAAACGTTTTTATCCCGGGATTATTCCTGAAGGACCATTTTACAGGATAAGTCGCTCCTACTGATACAGAATCTATTCCTTTTTCCTCCAGATAATCAATCAGCCATTCTGAAGCTTCGGTCTGGCTCACATAATAATAATCTGTCTCATATTTGCCATATGCACCCTTCAGTCCGCCCGCAAGCTCATTATAATACAGGTAATGATATGGATGATTCTTCACCATGAACTCAAAAGGATGAATAACAAGCAATGCAAGTGCTGCTATAACACCGATCTGCCACAATTTTTTATGAATTCCCGTGAAAAGAAACCTGATACCGGTCGCAGCTATTACTACAAGTACCGGATACAGGAACAGGAACTGACGCCATGAACTGTAAAGGTTTGATTTCTGAATAATGGCAAAAACCATCGGGAAGATAAGGGAAAAGACCAGAAGGACATAGATCATTCCTTTTCCGGCCTGACGGATCCTATTCAAAAACAAAAGGAAACAGCCTGTCCCGGCAAGTACGATAACAGGTATTGTAATTGCCATTGATTTCGGAAGATAATACCATGGCATGAAATCGGACCATTCATTCTTTCCTTCAAATATCTGCCTGAATGTATCAGGAAAATGAGCCATTACCCGGTAAGATTCCAGGACATGTTTTACAGGTGACTGTAAAGCATATGGCCACAATATTATACCAAGAATATAGGCCGACGCAGAAATCAGGATCAATATTATCAGTTTGAGCCCATCGGGCTTAAGATCAAATTTCCTTTCAGTTGCATAACGGTATAATTGGATCACAAAGAAGAAAAACAGCAGGTAGCATATCAGAAGAATCCCGCCTGCCCTGATGCTTATTGAAAAAGCAATGCTTATTATCAGCAGGAGCACTTCATACCAGACTATCTTACCTTCGGAGGTAAGCAGGCGGAGTGTGAGAAATATCCCTGAAATGTATGAAAGGGCAAAAGGAATATCCTTGAGGTTATTAAGGGAATGTCCGATGAATGTGGGCGAGACAGCAAACAGGATCATTATCAGTGTCCCCGTACCATATCCCCAGAGCCATATCCCGAACAATGCTGTAATGAACATTGCAAGCCATCCTGCAATTGAACTCATCAGATGGCGGAACCTGTAAACATCTTCTATACCGAACCAACGGACAATGAAGGTAACAACATTATCGTAAGACTGCCCGTAATACCTGAGGTGGGTAACCGGAGTTTCAAGGGCCGACTTATCCTCTCCATGAGAGGCAAAATAATTATAAACTACAATTGAGTGATCATAATGAAGGACATCGTCGCAGGATATACCTGCATCCCTGCTCATCAGTATCATCATGAACAGAAGAAGGGCAGAAAATGTAAAGAACAAATATTTCAGTTTACTGTTCTCCATCATTTCCCATCAGCATCGTCATAAAATTTTCTTACAAAGAAAATCGGACGGTTTTGTGATTCCTTATAGTTCCTGTAAATATATTCACCAAGTATCCCGAGGAATACCAGTTGAATAGATCCCAGGAAATAGAGGCTCAATAAGGTCGATGACCATCCCGGGATGGCAATTCCTGTGATCTTCGATATTATTACCCAGATGCCTGCACCCATGAATACCAGTGTTCCTGCCGTTCCAAGGATAAGGCATATTCTGATCGGGAACCTTGAAAATGAGAATATTGCATCACCTGCAAGCCGGAAAAGGTTCGTGAAGGTCATCTTTGGCCGTCCTTTGAGCCGGTCGTCACGCACATATTCAACATAACCCTGTCTGAACCCTATCATACTCCTCAGTCCCGGGAGATATCGCACCTTCTCATTCATTGATAGCAGGGCATCAACCGCTATCCTTTTCATCATGGAGAAGTTACCATAGTTTTCTATGTTTTTCAGCTCGCCTATATTGCGGAATACCGAATGAAACAGCCTTGATGCCAGATTCCGGCGTTTATTACCTTTTCTGCCCGTCCTTTTCCCGCTGACTATCTCCAGATCTTCATCCCGCAGTTTCCTGTACATAGCTTCAAGCAGTTCCGGAGGATCCTGGAGATCGCCGTCCATCATTCCGACAATATCGCCTTTGGAATATTCAAGTCCGGCAGTAAAGGCCGCCTGATGACCAAAATTTCTCGATAGTGTCAGAAGTTTGATCTTTTTATTCTTTTCCCGATGTGAAAGTATCAACTGCATGCTGTTATCAACACTTCCGTCATCGACAAAAATAACCTCATAATCCCGGGTAAATGCCTCGATAGCTGTAATTGTCCGGCTGATCAGTTCATTGATCAGCTTCTCTTCATTGAATACCGGTATTACGAGGGAGAACATATTTAATACAATTTGTAAGTAGTCCTAACTTAATATTAATAAGACCCCCTCCCTGTTTCCCTCCCCCACGGGGGATGGGCTTGATACCCGGATTTTTGCACCTTCCCCCCTGGGGGAAGGCCGGGAAGGGGGTATAATCAATAATGGAATTACTGCCCCAGCCTTTCCAGGGCATATGCCACCTCGTCTTTCAGTCCGTCCACATCCGCAAGATCCTTAATAGCCTGGATGCAATTTGCCGACCCCATCCAGCTCAATTCGCGGAGCATAAGCTTTTTTGCTTCGGCAGTTGCTGCTTGGTTCTTCAATACCTTCACCATTTCTTTTTCGAGAGCAAGAAGTTTCTGCCCGTCACCGGCGGCTCTGCTGAGCTGATTCTGAATAAAGGTATAGTATCTGGTGCTTTTCTGGATATCATAATCCGCAATCATACGGAATGCTTCAGCGGTTGTAATTGCCTTGAAATCCGGCCTCAGGACCGGTGCAGCGGCAGTAGGAAAATCACTCGGTACTTCCTGTGTTACAGCTCCGGTTGCTGCCCATTCGGCGCCCCTCTGTAAAGTTACGATTGAGCCGACGCTATGTAAAGCCTGATCTTCCTCCCCTCCCGGCAATCCGATCATAGTGGCAAATATCCTTCCTTTACCTTCATTCATTGCCACCATTACAGGTTCTGGTTTACCGGAACCCCCATGAGTAGTATCGGAGAATGCTGTGGCAAGTACCTGTACATCACTGCCAGCCGGAACCAGTCCCTGCACTATTACATCTTCCGGCTGCATCCAGCGCACCGGCAATCCTTTCGTGACCGGATGGTCCGTGTTTCGTGTCCTGATTTCAAAGGTGTAACGCTGTGATGAAGTTATAGATTCCGAAATCGCCTGTCCGGGATCGCTTTTCGAATTGAAAACTACAACACCTCCCCCATTGGTCAGATAATCCATAAAAGCCTTGTCTGTTTGCTCTGGCCAGGCATCTCCTTCATAATCAAGTACTACAAGGTTATATTTCGAAAATTGCGGATTGAAACCCGACATATCTTCACCTTTCGCAGGAGAAACCAGTATTTTTGTCGAAAACAGACCGGTCTCGTCGAGAATTTGTTTTATTGCTTCAGAACTTACCTTCCAGTCGTGTCCGGACTGACCTGTGATTATCAAAGCCTTATTTTCAGCTTGCGGTTCACAGGAAATGACTGATGCCATTAAAATGGCAGTAAGACTAAATAATATATATAGTTTTTTCATCTGTGTGGATTTAAACTGTTGGTAATGTCCATGGTTTGCGGTAAGGCCTGCTCAGCATTCTTGCGGCCCGGGGATTTCCTATAATCTCTTCTTTCTCCGGATCCCATTTTATTGTTTCTCCTGTTGTCATAGCTATCTCACCCAGAAGCGCAACGGATATTGCCCTGTAAGCCGGTTCAATGGGTGCAATAGCCTGTTTTCCCGATTTCACACAATCGACAAAGTTCTGCCAGTGGTTTGGACTGTCATAAAGATGTATCTCGCTCTCACCGATCACTTCCTGAAGTATTTCAGGTTTTGATGCTGTAAGGACATTTCCCCTGTCGGTATGAACCCAGCCCAGATCGCCATACCAGGTGGTTCCCATACCATGCTCGAGCCTTGATGAATTGGCGACTCTCATTTCGATACCGTTTGCATATTTACACATGAAGTCATATTCAACCGGAGCATTATAGATACCTTCCGGCGGATAAACTCCTGATCCTGATATTTCAACAGGACCGGTATGTTCCAGGCCTGCGCCCCAGTTGGCGATATCGATATGATGACCTGCCCAGTCGGTAAGCTGTCCGCCTGAATAATCGAGGATCCACCTCCAGTCCCAGTGGCTGACACCCCGGTAAGGCACTTTTGGTGCGGGGCCGAGCCACATTTCCCAGTTCAGCTCGGGAGGTACATCTTTGACGGGCGGAGTCCCTATCGTCCTTCCTCCATCGGGTAATCCGACAACAATCTTCGAGATCTTCCCTACCCTGCCGTTGATGGCAAGTTCCGCTCCACGGCGGAAATGAGGCTGGGATCTCTGCCAGCTTCCCGTCTGCCATATAATATTGTTCTTCTTAACTGCAGCCACAATGATCTGACCGTCATTTATGGTCCTGCATATTGGTTTTTCTCCATATACATTCAGCTTTTTGTTGACAGCTGCAGTATAGATTATCCCATGCCAGTGATCGGGTAAAGCAATTGATACTGCATCAAGCTGTTCTTTCTCAAGGAATTCCCTGAAATCTGAATACGTACGGCAATCCTGGCTGTTATTGGCTTTATCCACAACTTCCTTTGCCCTGTTCAGCCTGACTGAATCCACATCGCAGACCGCAACAAACCTGACTGCATCCTTAAGCCTCAGGAAATCTCTCATATTGGACATTCCCTGTGAGCCTGTCCCGATAGCGCCGATAACAACCCTGTCTGACGGAGCTGTACCTTTCCCCATCCCCAGGACCGAGGAGGGAATTATCTCGGGGATCACAAAAGCACCTGCAGCTATTGCAGCAGAACGCCTTAGAAAATCTCTTCTTGATGATTTTTCTGACATATTTTAAATTATTTGACCATTAAAAGCTGGTTTGACTGTTGTAATGACGGGAGTACCCGGTACGGGTGTCGGAAAGGCCATATCAACCTTACCGAATTCAAGCTTCGAAGGACCAAGATCCATATCGGATTTATAGATCTCATCCCATGTTATCGCACGGCCGGTATAGGCAGCCGTTCTTCCCATTATTGCAGTAAGTGTGGAAAGAGCTGTCTGTTCTGCCTCATTAATATATTCTCCTGTCCGGATAGCATATACCAGATGCATATGCTCCTGAACGTAAGGAGGAATAACTGTCTGGTTCATCGGATTTCCATTCTCATCCTTCGGGTATTCAAACTGCCAGATTACATTTCCTTTTAGATCCCAGATAGTGTTCTGACAATTTGTATATCCTTCGGTTCCCATTATGATTTCTCCGGTAGCATTGGCACAACTGTCTATCTGCCTGCACATACTGTGAGAGCTTATCCCGTTCCCGTAATCAAAATCTATGCTGAAGAAATCATACTGATCGCCTGTAACTCTTCTGGCCCTGCCTCCATAACCTATTGCTTTTTCAGGAACTTTCCCGAGGAACCAGTTTATTACATCAATATTATGTACATGCGTATCCAGAATATGATCACCGCATAACCAGCAGAAATTGTTCCAGTTGCGTAACATATAGGTCATATCATCCCATCCCGGTTCCCTTTCCCTGAACCATACATGATCCTGGTTCCAGAAGGCTTTTGCTGATGTAATTGTTCCAATAGCTCCGGCGGCAATCTTTTTATATGTTTCAATATAATCTTCCTGGTGCCTCCGCTGTGTTCCCGTAACAACATTAAGGCCGACGGATTCTGCTTTTTTGGCTGAAGTGATGATTGACCTTATTCCTACCGGATCGACGGCAACAGGTTTTTCCAGGAAAGCATGCTTACCTTTGAGTACCGCCTCAAGAAAATGATCGGGCCGGAACTGCGGGGGTGTCGCAAGAATGACAACATCCACATCAGGGATAGCCATTACTTTCTTATATCCGTCGAAGCCTGCAAAACAGTTCTCCTGTGGGATCGGAAGGTTGAATGATGCAAATCTCTCACGGCATGCATCGATCTTATCCTGGAAAACATCTGCAAGAGCGATCACCTCAAGATCAGGTCCTGAACTTATGAAATTTATTGCAGCTCCTGTTCCCCTGGCCCCTGCCCCTATAAGTGCCGCCCTGAGCTTTTTCCCTTTGGGAGCCCCTCTCAGAACCGGAGGCAGGCCGAGCTCCTTATTATCGGGAGCCTTTTTGCAGCCTGAAATGATTGCACCTGCGCCTGCAAGACCTATTCCCGCAAGTGCCGCTGTTCCGATAAATTTTCTTCTGTTGATATTGTCCATTTTATAAGGAATTATTAACGAGTATCAGCCTTCCCGGCTGTTGTATCGATCTCACATACAACTCTGAATCCCACATCGATGCAATCGGAATACCACCAGATGCTCTTTGGCATCTGCGGATCGGTTACAAGCCAGGCTTTTGTTTTCGTGAAATCACGGGCTGCACTGCGGACATCTTTTGCATCGCTCTTGAATGATCCCCCTCTGATCACATGTTCCTGGCCCTTCAGCGGTCCTCGCGGATCTGTTCTGGTCGAATCTGCTGTATAAAAGTCAGGAGAATAGAAATCGAGACAGAATTCTGCTACATTGCCCGACATATTCTTCAACCCGAAAGGATTTGGTTTAACAAATGACGGCTCCTCAGTTTTGGAAGCGCTGTTTACCGAATAAACGACCCTGGAGGCGATATTCACAGTATCGGGTTTGATCAGTTTCTTCAGGAATCCTTCAGATGTAAGCTTTTTAGGATCGCCTTCAAAGAAATACGGAGTTTCGGTGCCTCCCCTGCAGGCATATTCCCATTCAGCTTCTGTGGGAAGCCTGTATTTCTTACCTGTCACCTGTGAAAGCCACTGGCAGTAAACACGGGCTGCATGCCACGACATTGTAATTGCCGGTCTGGAACCTTTTCCCCAGCCCTGGTCCGGGGCACCCCACGGAGGTGTGGCCCCGCTTATCGCATCAGTTTTTTGCGTGGTTACAACCTGTCCCTCCGTTCTTCCCTGAGAACTTGTCGCCCTGAAAAAGGCCATATATTGATCCCAGGTAACTTCAGTCTCGGCTATCCAGAATGGTGAAAGCGTCACCTTCCTTACCGGCCCTTCATCAGCATCGCGGAGAGGTTCATCATCAGGACTGCCCATATTGAATGTTCCCCCGGGAAGGGCAACCATATTGAAAGAGACTCTTGTACCCGGGATCATCTCGGTAAAGTTATTGAAACCTGTAACCTTCGCCGGCTCTGCAAATGGCGGTTCGGTTGATGTGACAGTCACCCCGAAGCTAGAATCGTGAGCATGTAAAGCCGCATTCTTATCATAGTGACCGACATTGAGATGGCAGTTCAGACAGCTGACAGGCTCCTTGCTTGTAGTATATAAAAGATGGGCATTCCCTCCGTTGACAGACAATGTGAGCGGAAAGAGATTCTCATGACATTCCGTACAGGAGTTCTCATAGACAAACTTCTTCGCATTTTCCAGAAGCTTCTTCTTTTCCCAGTCAATCTCAGCAGTATCATTGAAAAGAAATCCATACAGATCTCTCATACCGGTCTTTGCTTTCTCAAAGAAATATCCCTCACCCTCAGGAGGAAGATGACATTGCACGCAATGGACAATAGTACCCGAACTGTTATTGTGATGGGTTGACAGCTTCCAGCTCTGATCGGCATGAGGATGCACATGACACGACATACAGAACCTGTCAGTAGATGTTGTTTTCATCAGAACCCTGTAGGGGATTATCATCAGGGCAAAGACAACCAGACCGGAAATAAAGAACCAGACTTTTGTCCTGCGTCCGACAGAAGCCTTATGTCTATTCTTGTAGAAAATCATGCTTA
>CAYPHL010000052.1:0-14048 GCA_964410385.1 uncultured Rikenellaceae bacterium
TGTTTTATAAAGGATCCCCTTCAGTTATAACTGTTACCTGTAGTCTGGGATTAACTTCCTGTTCACATATGCATGAAACAGAAATTATATCCTCTCCTTTTTTCAGGACAGGAATAGCACCTGAATATTTCACATCTTCCAGGAACTCTCCTTTTGGTCCGAATAATTTACAATTATCCGCTGAATAAAACTCAAGATACATTCCTGATTCGAGTTCTGTTTTAAATGTGATTAACCGGCCGTTCACGGAAATTGAAGGATCAGTGATCCTGCAGGGAACCATTGGCAGAGCTTTTATATCGCTGATAAGGCAGCTGGTCTTCTTCCCGGACTGAAGATTATTATACCATAACTGCAACTTATCAACGCTGTTGAGCTGAACCGTATGTCTGTATGAATCGTATACATAAAATCCTGAATCGGGCCAGATATAATTACTGTATTCAGAGGATTCAATTTCGACCAGTTCGAAATATTTCCATCCTTTGAAATCAATTTTTATGAAATGGTCACCATTAGCTCCGTGAGACAGGTGAACCGGGCTTTCCAGCCTTATATTCAGGAGTTGTCCGTTACCATCTCCTTTTACCCATACACCCAGGGCCTGGTTTTCCGACAGATCTGTCAAGGGATCAAATCTCTTTTCCATTTTAATCCACAATCCCTCTTTCGGGACAATACCTTCGACGTTTGCGGTAAACTCACCTGTATTGATACCCTGGGCTGCCTTTTCAGCAGACCTGTCCAGGGCCGCAGTAACTCCGTCTGCATGGCCGGCATCTGTAAAATCATCAGGACCTGAAAAATCTGTCAGTGTGATATTCGAAGGATGATTGTATGGTTTTACCGACATCAGGACCTCAATTCTGAGCTTAAGAGGCTGGTCATCAAATTCATTTTTTACGGTCCATTTCGTATCATGATCCGAAAGTCCGGAAACTTTATGTTTTTTATATGATACCGGCCTGAAATTCCATTTTCCGTTCTGGTCTTTTATTAAAGAGAACTCTTTTCCCGGCTGTCTGAGGATTGCTTTGATAGTATCATTAAAATAATTCTGGCGTCTCAGCTCTTCATACTGCCGGATCTTGTCAGTAAGTTTACGGAATAAGGGATTTTCTTCCAAAGTCTTTTCATCAACGCCGCCAAGCATTGATAATCCTGCATTGTTTCCTATCATTTTGCAGCAGAGATATTCAATATCATCAGGGAAGGTTGGTTCTATCTGTGGCGGGTTCCATGTCTGGTTGCCCCACCATCCAAGGTGAAGCGGGAGCATCAGGGCACCGTTTTCCGCACCGGCATACTTATCGATAAGCGGGGAGTGCCCACGCCAGAGACCGTGTTCATTTTCATTGGAACGGATTTCAGATGATTGAAAGAGACGTGTCGATTTTATTGCTGCGGAATGAATATCAATAAACCGTTTATATCCGCGCACCGGTCTGTCCCAGGCCTGCCATCTTGAACGGTAATGCCACCAGTGATGTGACATTGAGCTCATTTCCATACCTACCGGCCTTTTGAGCCTTTTTGCTACTTCAAAAATGAATTTGGTCCCGTAATACCAGAAATTCTCATCACCTGCAAGTATATCGCTTCCGTCAATCGCATCGAAATATATTCCGTCAAAACCACAATCACTGACTATTTCAGCCGTTCTTCCGGCAATCTCGTTAAAAAGCTCTGTTTCCGGACCAGGAACAAATCTTCCGAACATTTCCCTGAGATGGTATATCTTTTCACCTGTATCAAATGAGCCGGCTTTTGTACCCAATATTGCCCTTTTACATCCGGTAAATTTATACGGTGGGGTACGGGTTACACCGGTGAATGAAATAAGTTCCTCACCTATCCTCAGCGAAAGACTATTCCTGATGAAAAATCCGGTTGTGGTCGTGATATCGGCGGTTGATTCATTTACAGTAATTATGCTGTCATTTTCTTTCAGGGGTCCGGCAAGTGTAAATGAGCGGAAATATCCAAGATCCTTTCTGGGGACAGGAGTCACGTAAGGTGATGTCTTATCAATAAAAAATGCATATGTATGAAAGATAGAAGAAATACCTGCCTTATGCAGTCTTTCATTAATACGTTTAAAAGACTCCCATCCATCCGGCCATTTTTCGCGGTTCAGTTCAAAGTCACCGAACCTGAAGAATTCCCCTCCTCCATGGCTGTCTATCTGATTGAAGCCAAGATTTTTGCACATTTCAATCCATTCATCCACCGTCTCTTCTGTCAGTGTTCCGAAATTCATAAGGTATGAACCATATCCTTCTTTCTGCTGAAGGGCCCATGCACCGCCCTTATCAGAGAACGGAATATCTTTTGCATCTGAAATAACATCCCGGATCAGCGGTAAAATATTATCCTGCGGAACTCCGATTAATGTAATTTCAGCATTTTTGAAGCCGAAACGGGAATAGCATGTTGCCCAAAGGTGTGTCTGCAACGCAGGCAGCTGCCGGAAATGGGTGAACAGGTTCATTGAAAGAGCGCAGGCTGCAAAAGATTCATAGGGCATGCCTTCAAGAGTAAGAGGTATATTCAGAAAAGTCAATGACTCCGGATCACCGTCTATACTATTGACAGTCAATGTAAACCTGTCACTGGCTTTTTTTATCCTGATCTTTGCGGTCACATCTGTTCCTTCGAATTCAAGAATCATGTTCCTGCCCGACATGCAAACCGAGGACGCATCATACTGTTTTCCACCCTTAAGAATGAAAGCGCAGGACTCCTCCGGTTCTTTACGGAGATAATCAATTCCGGACGATAAATCGATAAAGTACAGGTTTTTTCCATCCTGTGAAACCGCATATTCAAAAAATTCATTCCCAAATTTAATGGTATCGTCCTGAACTGATTTGCATTGATTTAATAAAATGCATATCAGCAGGAGTATAAGTGTCCGGTAATTTTCCCCTGATATCATGTAAAACATTTTCTGGTCTTTATTTAATTTCGAGAATCGTTCCTGATATGTGTCTTATTCCGTCTGCGACATTGAAATAGTAAACTACAAGAATTCTGTTTTTACCGAGCATTACCGGCCAGGTATATCCGATATCGCTGTTTCCGCCGTCATCACGGAGGATAATCTCTTCGGAAGTCAGATAATCAGTACATTCAGGGTTCAATATTCTTGCTCTGATACCGAAGGGTTTATGACGATAACCATAAGTAAGCAGAACCCTTTTATCAGGAAGTCTGAGAGCATTGATTGGATGTCCCTGAAATCCCATTTTCTGCCAAGGCTCAAAGCTTTTACCTCCGTCCCTTGAACGGGCTATACATGCCTGGTCTTCAAGGTTTGCTGTCCGAAGGAATGCAACAATATCGCCTGCCGGGGTCTCATAAACAGATGTCTCATTAAAAGTTGCTTTTTCATCCTTTGCAACAGGGCAGGAATAATTCCAGGTCAGTCCTTTATCCTCAGATATTAAAAGATGAGTTTCAGTCCGGGTCCTGGTTTCCGGGTCAGAAGCAGCAACGACCCACAGGATACGTCCGTCGCGTGTTTCACAGAGAGCGCCGCGGTTAAATGCCGGAAGAGGTTCTCCAAGAGCATTGAAAAGCTTTTCTGACGGTAAGACCGGAGGATAAAAGGGGCCCTTCCATGTTTTGCCGCCGTTTTCAGAACGCAGGATATACCCGCCAAGAAAAATAAAATCACCTGCAAAGCTCACAGGTTTCGTAATATTAGTTTTTGCTTCAGGTTTAACAGGGACCCAGCCATAACTTGTACACAGCAGAGTTTTATCCCGCAGTTGCAGCAGACAGGGATCCTGTGATCCTCCGAAAGCATGGGCATAGATCAGTTCAGGATCTTTTGTCCATGTTATACAATCCTTAGATCTCACCAAAACCAGGTAACTGTTGGCATCGGTATGAGTATAGCCTTTTTCTCCCAGCATCCTTCTGTCAGGCGCTCTCCTGAAAGCAACTACCAATTCTCCATTCGGCCTTTTTACAACCGATGGAAATGCACAATAATACGATGGATCCTCATATATAATAATATCTCTGACTTTTCTGATCCCGTGAGCAGGATCATCAGGATGGACAGGAGGTGTTGCTGATAATGGAACTACATAGGAAAGCAAACAACCCGCCAGGATTCTAAGTGATAATTTCCCGGTTTTTTTCATGGTCGTAATAAATATAATGTGTAATGTGATTGAAATATAAATACTATGTCTAAGTGATTAAAAGGGCACAGCGGCACAACGGCTCAGAGGCGCAACGGCACTTACGCCTTTGTGCCGTTGCACCGTTGCGCCTAAGTGCCGTTACACCGTTACGTCTTAGCGCCTTTTTGGAATACTAAACAGATCCGTTACTACCCTGCCGTTCCTTGTAACTCTTCCCATACTGTAAACAGTCCCGTCTTTACCGATCGCAATTGAATTCACATAAAGAGGTCTTTCCCCGTCGGGATAGAAAACAGCGCCATGGTCAAGGTACTGTCTGGTTTTCAGATCATAAGTAATAAGATGCAGATCTTCCAGACCCTTTGCTTCGCCCTTGGCAGTTGTTGCTGCTCCTTTCACCCGTTTGCCATCGATATAAATAGGTGCACCTGTCAGATAATATATTGTATGACCGTCCGGACCCAGTTTAAAGCCCAGGTAGCCATAGCTGAACTGGTCACCCATTCCCGTAAGCTTTGAGGGAATAGAAGTAAGCCTTTCAAGTACTTCGAGTCTGGGAACCTCAGGATCGAAACTGAAAAGATAGCCTGAATTTCCATGAACTCCATATACTTTCTTTTCGGGAGTGTACCAGAAAACCTGGCGCCAGTTATATGCCATACTACCTGATGTAAATATATCGTAAGTGCCGAAATAATCTTTCCTCATATCCTCACCCTCAACCGTTTCGACCTGGTTCTGTCCAGGCCTTAATTGTTTAATATCTCCCTCAGCATTCGTAAGATAGATCGTTCCGTCTTCCTGGTTTACAGCTATGGAACGGCAGATAACGCGAAAATCCTTTCCCTTCCCGTTTTCACCTTTGCCGGTGAAAGGGCCAAGATCTTCCATTTTTCCTGTTCCGACACTGAACCTGAAAAGATTGCCTGCCGGCCATGTCAATCCGTAGATCAGACCTCTTACAGTATCCATATTCATTGTTAGTATCCCTCCCTTGTCAGGCGGAATTCCCAGATCTTCCGTCATACGTGTTTTCATATCGAAGGCAAGCAGATGTCCTCCGCGGTAGGAGCCATATCCGTCTTTTGGCAATCCCGGCTTTTCCATCCCGTCAATGATGCTGTAATAGCCAAGATGTGTTGAAAAATATAACTTACCTTTCATTTCACAGAAATTAACATGGCTCTTACCCTGTGCCACCACCTTCATATCCTTTTCACCACATAACTCCGTGAGATCCCCGAGATGCTCTATTCTCCCCGTAACAGGATCATAACAATAAAACTGACCTGCAACATCCATTCTTTCCGAACAGAGAACATAGTAAATTTTCCCGTCACTTGCTGAGGATAATCCGTTATAGGTATCATGCGAATATTCAAATCCCGAGTCATAAATTGTCGCTGTGATCTTTGCGTCGGGTGTGGATACCGGAGTTGATTCTGCCACCTGCTGTACCTGTGGCTGCCGGCAGCCTGCCATGATGGTTGTAGAAATAACTGCAATCAGAATAGTTCTTATCATGATGGTAAAAAATTAAAGGTATAATCAAACGTTCAACAGTTTGTCCGTATTTCTTGAGATCCTTTCGATGGCTGTTGCAATATCATTCATATCTTCTTTTTCCCCAAGAAGAATGTTATGGAACAGCCATATGGTTTCCTCACAGACCTGATCGTTCACCGGACACTGGTTTATTTCCATATACTTATTATAATCAAGCATTTCCGGAGGATACATCAGTTTAAAATTCTTGGTTTCCATTACATTTCTCAGGAATGGCATCTTGTTAAGCGGGGTATAACCGCTCATTGAAGGGATTCCTTCAGCATCAAGAGCTTTCATGAACTGAGCCCGGGTAAGTCCGCTGAATTTTTCCTTTTTATAGCGGAAGGGGAAGAGGTGGAAAGCTGCTCTTGTCACTTTCGGAACAAAATCATAAGGGAGTATACCTGGAATTTTTTTCAGTTGCGATCTGAGGTAAGCTGCATTAACATTTCTTTTTTCTGTCTGTTCTTCAAGACGTTTTAATTGTGCAAGTCCGATAGCTGCCTGATATTCGGTAATTCTCAGTTTTGTACCTGCCATTATCGTACCGGAACTTACAGTGCCGACCATTGAGCCATACGGATTCCCGTAATTGTGATATGAATAGCATCTGTCCATATATTCATCATCATCGCTTACAATAGCACCGGCTTCACCTATCGGAATATTCTTCGAGTTCTGGAAGCTGAAGCAGCCGGCCTTTCCGAAAGTACCCACTTTTTTATTGTCGATCTCGGCAAGCCAGGCCTGACAGGCATCTTCAATCACAACAAGGTTATGTTTATCGGCTATTGCCATTATCTTTATCATATCTGCAGGTAATCCCAGGATATGTACCGGGAGAATTGCTTTTGTCCTCGGGGTAATTTTAGCTTCAATCTTAGCCGGATCGATCTGGAAAGTCGATGGATCAGTATCAACGAATACGGGCATAGCTCCTGTCTGCAGAACTGCTATTGCTGTAGCTATGAATGTATAAGGAGGAATAATCACCTCATCTCCACCTCCTATCCCGGCCTGGACTAGAGCAGTGATCAGGGCATTTGTACCATTTACAACTGCCAGGCAGCGTTTTGAACCAATTGTCTCAGCCCATTTCTTTTCAAATTCGGTAACAAGCCCCGCACGTGACCATACGCCGCTTCTGAGTACTTTTATTACCTGTTCCTCATCAGATGCAGGGTCCCATAAAGGCCAGAGAGGCCACTCTTTGGTCCGTATTTTTGTACCACCGAGTATAGCCGGAGTCCCGGTATCAGCGGAACAGTTTGCAAGTATCGTTGGAGCCACACTCATTGCCACGGCAGCTCCGACGCCTGCAACGGCATTCTGTCTGATGAATTCGCGACGGGAAAAATTCATTCTCCTTTTCATTGTATTTCTTTTAATGTTTAAAGTTAAGAGTTAAGGTTTATTTGCCATACCATTTGATAGCAGTAACCTCCTGCCCCCTGCCGGAGGGTTGATGCCGGAAACCGGACGCCGGGCGCCGGACACCGTCATAATATTTCATTTTCACCTTTTACATACCCGAAGTTGGCAAGTATCCCGCCATCGACATAAAGAATATGTCCGTTAACGAAATCACTTGCTCTTGAAGCCAGGAAAAGTGCAGCATTGGCAACATCTTCCGGCTGACCCCATCTTCCCGCGGGAGTTCTTGTCATTACCAGATCATTAAATGGATGTCCGTTCTCACGGATCGGTCCCGTCTGAGCCGTTACGATATATCCCGGACCGATACCGTTTATCTGAATATTATATTTTGCCCATTCACATGTCATGTTTTGTGTCAGCAGCTTTAATCCACCCTTTGCCGAGGCATAGGCAGAGACGGTATTACGTCCGTAAACACTCATCATGGAACACATGTTGATAATTTTCCCGGCTCTCTTTTCTATCATTTTGGGAACAACCCGTTTTGATACAATGAGAGGAGCCACAAGATCAACATCAATTACCTGCCTGTAATCAGCTACGGCCATGTTCAGGATGGGGATACGTTTTATTATTCCCGCATTATTCACAAGGATACCGACGGGTCCAACGTTTTTTTCAATGTCTGATATACCCCTGTCAACATCGGCCTCATCAGTGACATTAAATTTAAGGGTGTAAACATCAAGTCCCTCTTTCATGAATGCTTCCTTACAGGCAGCAAGCTTTTCGTCCTGAATGTCATTTACACAGATCTTTGCTCCGGCCTTCCCGAGAAGCAGACCGATAGCAAGACCAATCCCATGTGTTCCGCCTGTTACAAGGGCTACCTTACCGGTCAGATCAAATAATTCCTTCATATTATCAGTTATTTTCAGTGTATGGAAGTCGGTGCAGGGCACAGGTTGCTGGTTGCTGGTTGCAAGCTACCTGCAACCTGAACCATGCACCTTGAAACTGCTTTATTTAAGGGTATCAGGAAAACGTTCGTCCTTATCTCCGTAATCGAGGTTTTCACCTGCCATTCCCCAAATAAATGTATAACCTGATGTGCCGGCAGCACTGTGAATGCTCCATGAAGGTGAAAGCACTGCCTGGTCATTCACCATCCAGATATGTCTTGTTTCGTCGGGATCACCCATAAAATGACAAACTGCCTGTTTCTCAGGAACCTCAAAATAAAAATAGGCTTCCATTCTTCTGTTATGCGTATGGACAGGCATTGTATTCCAGACACTTCCCGGAGCAAACTCTGTCATTCCCATCTGAAGCTGGCATGTTGGCAGTACACTATTAACCAGCAGCTTGATTATTGATCTGTGGTTTGAAGCTTCGGCACTGCCTGTTACAACGATCTCGGCATCTTTTTTTGTCACTTTCTTAGATGGATATGCATGATGCGCGGGTGCTGAATTAATATATAATTTAGTCGGATTCTTCGGATCCTTCGACTTGAAAACCACGTCTCTGGTCTCTTTCCCAAGATATAACGCATCCTTGTAATCCAGCTCAAAGTTCCCGCTGGCTGTTTCAATAATCGCCGGTCCGCCTACATTTATTATTCCCATCTCCCTCCTGTCAAGGAAATTCGGAGCTTTAAGATCATCCACAGTTTCGAGTTTCAGAGCTAATGTTGCCGGCATTGCACCACCGACTATATACCTGTCATACATTGAATAAACAAGGGTGATCTCATCAGGAATGAAGATCTTTTCAATAAGGAATTCTTTTCTCAACCTTGTTGTGTCATAGCTTTTGACATCCGCCGGATGTCCTGCATATCGGATTTCTGTCTTCATGATTTAATAATTAGATATTTAATGTGATTGGAATATTAAAATAATTATGAGTTGAACATCTGAAAATCATACCAAACAAAAATACAATCTTTGTCCGAGAATAAAATTAAAATCCTGTTCATTTAATCAGCAGAATCCCGGAAAAAGATTATTACCTCAATAGTAGCATGCAACCTGCAACCTGCAACCTGCAACATGAAAACTGTTACAAGCTTACATTAATATTTAACATCTCTTATGAATTGTTTTTTGGAAGATTGAATTGTTATTCCTATTTTTCGACGACTTATCAGACTACGTATTTTTTTAGCCGTCTTTCAGGCAAATTTTAATTTAAAGATATTTCCAGATGAAGAGATTTATTCATGATGATTTTCTGCTGACAAATAAAACTGCTTCAAGATTATATCATCAATATTCAGCCGCTCAGCCGATAATTGATTTTCACTGTCATTTATCGCCGGCCATGATCGCTGATGACAGGCAGTTTGACAACCTCACACAGGCGTGGCTCGAGGGTGACCACTATAAATGGCGCGCCATGAGGACCAATGGTATTGATGAAAAATACTGCACAGGGAAAGTATCCGATCCTGATAAATTCAGGAAATGGGCCGAGACAGTACCGGCAACTGCGGGTAATCCACTGTACCACTGGACCCACCTTGAACTGGCCAGGTATTTTGGCATTTATGATCTCCTCTCTCCTTCCACAGCTGATGTCATTTATGAAAAAGCAAGTTCAATGCTGAGATCAAAAGAATTCAGCATCAGATCGCTGTTGAAGAAATTCAAAGCTGAAGTCATCTGTACTACCGACGATCCTTCAGATTCACTTGAGTATCATAAAAAGCTTAAAGGGGCTTTTGAAATTCTTATACTTCCGACATTCAGACCCGACAATGTAGTTAAGACTGAAGATCCCTCCAAATTCATTGCTTACATTGAAAAGCTCGGAAAATCAGCCAACAGGGAAATTAAAGATTTCACGACCCTTATTGAAGTCCTTGATGAGAAACACAATTTCTTTCATCAGATGGGCGGAAGGTTATCTGATCACGGACTTGACAGGTTTTATTTTACGCAGTTTACGGGAGCTGAGGCCGATAAAATATTCAAAAAGCTTCTGAGAGGAGAGTATCTGTCAGAGGAGGAATCTGAAAAATACAGGACAGCTGCCATGACTGAGCTGTGCAGGATGAATCACAAGCGGGGCTGGACACAACAGTTTCATGTCGGCGCTCTTCGCAATAATAATTCAAGAGCATTCAGGTTACTGGGCCCTGATACCGGATGGGATTCAATCGGGGCACCCCAGGATGCCTTCAGGATGTCGAGGTTCCTTAACAGTCTGGACGACACTGAACAGCTTGGTAAAACAATCCTGTATAATCTCAATCCTGCTGACAATGAGATGCTGATAACTATGGCCGGCAATTTCAACGACGGCTCAACAGCTGTAAAGGTACAATACGGTGCTGCATGGTGGTTCCTCGATCAGAAAACAGGAATGGAAAAACACATCAAAGACCTTGCAGCTCTTGGACTGATGAGAAGATTCATAGGAATGGTCACCGATTCCAGGAGCTTCCTCTCCTACCCGAGGCACGAATATTTCAGAAGGGTGGTTTGCAATTTTATCGGAGAAGAAGTTGAAAATGGTTCGATTCCTGATGAAGAGGAATTACTTAAACCCATTATTGAAGGTATTTCTTATAAGAATGCAAAGGAGTATTTTGGATTCGGAAAATAACTGGTTTATTATAATGCCGGATATACGGGTGAATTCCATACCTCTTCCTTTGTGCTCTTTGTGATGTACTTTGTGCTCTTTGTGTTTAAAAAAAATCCTTTAACCACAAAGGCCACTAAGGTTAACACCAAGAGCACTAAGGCAGAAAAAAACAAAAAAGAATCAACTAAAAAATAATTTACAGATATGAATGAATTAAATATAAAGAATAAAGTGGCAGTAGTTACCGGCGGTGCCGGTGTTATCTGCTCCGAGATGGCAAAATCGCTTGCAGCACAGGGTGTAAAAACAGTCGTCCTGGACCTTAACAAGGAAGCTGCAATGAAAGTTGCTGCTGACATTGAAAAGGAATTCAAAACACCATGTATCGGAATATCAGCAAGTGTTCTTGACAAAGCCTCTCTGGAAGCTGCCAGGAAAGAGATCCACGAGAAATTCGGAGAAATAGATATACTGGTTAACGGTGCCGGAGGAAATTCACCCTCGGCAACAACAAAAGTAGAAAAGATGGAAGGAAATGAGAATCCCGAAGACACATTTTTCGGACTTCAGACAGAAGGTTTCGACAAGGTATTTGACCTTAATTTTAAAGGAACTCTTCTTCCTTCAATGGTTTTTGCCACCGATATGGTCAAAAAGAAATCAGGTGTTATCATAAACATCTCTTCGATGAACTCTTACCGGCCGCTTACAAAGGTTGTAGCATATTCTGCAGCCAAATCGGCTGTGAATAATTTCACACTTTGGCTTTCAGTACATTTTGCAAAGGTTGGCATAAGGGTCAATGCGATTGCACCAGGCTTCCTGCTTACGAACCAGAACAGGTTCCTCATGGTGGATGAAAAAACGGGTGGTCCGACGCCAAGGGGAAGAAAGGTGCTGAACAGCACTCCGATGGAAGCATATTGTGTTCCGGAAGAGCTGACAGGTACGCTGCTTTATCTTGCATCGGATCTTTCGAAAGCTGTTACCGGAGTAGTTATACCGGTAGATAAGGGGTTCAGCGCTTTCAGCGGGGTGTAGGGAAGTGCTCGGGAAGGATTGCTTCGCTTCGCTCGCAATGACGGTGCAAAGGAGGTTAGTTAGTAGTTTGAATAAGTATAAAAGAGATGATTTACTACCAGGAAGGTTCGGAAAATACTGTTATTGGACAGAATGAGCTTGAGAAGGGGCTTTACACAGCTTTGGACAAGCTGGGATCAAGGAAAAAGGTATTGGTCATACCACCCGACTGTACAAGGTTCCATTCAAGAGCAGGAGAAATTACGTCTCTTCTGTATAAATATTATAAGACAGATCTGAAGGATATACTTCCTGCACTTGGAACACATGCGCCAATGACCGGCGAGCAGATCGATGAAATGTTCCCGGGTGTACCCGGAGAACTCTTCAGGATACATAACTGGAGAAAAGATGTTGTCACCGTTGGAACTGTCCCGGGAGAATATATTTCAGAGATCACCGGTGGTGCACTTGACTATTCCTGGCCTGCACAGCTAAACAAACTTGTTTTCAACGGCGGCCATGACCTTATATTATCAGTCGGACAGGTTGTTCCTCATGAGGTCATAGGCATGGCAAACTATAATAAAAACCTGTTCGTTGGAACAGGCGGCCCTGAAGGTATCAACAAAAGTCATTTTGTCGGCGCTGTTCATGGAATCGAAAGAATTCTGGGCAAAGCCGACAACCCGGTTAGAAGGATGCTGAATTATGCTTCGGACCATTTCATTAAACATTTACCGGTTGTATATATTCATACTGTCGTCGGCCGCGATGATTCCGGGAAGCTTGTCATTAGAGGTCTCTTCATTGGCGATGACCCGGATGTATTTACCCTGGCTGCTTCACTTTCCCTCAAGGTGAATTTTACCGTCTTTGAAAAACCTCTCAGTAAAGTTGTCGTATATCTCGATCCGTCTGAATTTAAAAGCACCTGGCTGGGAAATAAAAGCATCTACAGGACCAGGATGGCGATGGCCGATAATGGTGAACTGATTGTTCTGGCACCCGGACTAAAAGAATTCGGTGAGGATAAAGAAATAGACAGGCTGATCAGGAAATACGGATACAGGGGTACACCGGCAACACTGGAAGCCCTCAGGCAGAACGAAGAGCTGAAGCAGAACCTCAGCGCAGCTGCCCACCTGATTCACGGAAGTACTGAAGGAAGATTTTCTGTCACATATTGTCCGGGAAATCTGACACAGGAACAGATTGAATCTGTCAATTTTAAATATGCCGATCTGAATGATACAATAAAAAAATACGATCCCGGAAAACTTAAAGAAGGATTCAATACACTATCCGACGGACAGGAGATTTTCTATATTTCAAATCCGGCGACGGGATTATGGAGTTCAAGGGAAAGGTTGAAATAACTGAAAATCTGTCGGAATGATCAATTGGGGCATCATCGGATGTGGAAATGTCACTGAGGCAAAAAGCGGACCTGCATTCAACAAGGTCGGCGGATCCAGACTTGTTGCCGTAATGAGGCGAGACATAAAACTTGCAGAGGATTATGCGCGGAGACACGGGGTACCAAAATTCTACAACGATGCCGGAGCTCTTATAAACGATCCGGATATTAATGCAGTTTATGTTGCAACACCTCCCGGAAGTCATGCTGAATATGCGATCAGATCGATAGAAGCCGGAAAACCTGTATATGTTGAAAAACCGATGGCAGTCAATCATGCCGAATGCCTGAAGATCATTGAAGCATCTGAAAAATACAGAGTACCTGTATTTGTTGCTTACTACAGAAGAGCTCTTCCGGGATTCGTGCTGGTAAAGGAACTTGTCAGCAATGGCGCCGTGGGCAACGTCAGACATGTTTTCATAAAATGTTTCAAATCACCGACTCCTGAAGAACTGGCAGGAAAACTATCATGGAGAGTACAACCTGAGATATCCGGAGGAGGACATTTTTTCGATCTGGCTTCACATCAGCTTGACTACCTCGATTTCCTGCTGGGGCCTGTAATGAAGGTTTCTTCACTTGTTCTTAACCAGGCAGGCCTTTACGATGCCGAGGATTTTATTTCAGCATCATTCCTGTTCGCGAATGATATTGCTGCTACAGGCATATGGTGTTTTAGTTCTTCACCGGAAAATAATTCTGATTTAATAGAAATAACCGGCGATAAAGGTAAACTGATTTTCTCCACATTCAGCTTTGAGCCAATAGTCCTGGAGAATAGTGAAGGCAGGAAAGAATATATAAATGAAAGACCGGAGCATGTACAGTTTTATCTTATCAGACAGGTTGTAAATGCATTATCGGGGCAGGGAACAGCTGTTTCGACTGGAATAACAGCAGCGAGAACAAGTAAGGTAATGGATGAGGTG
>CAYPHL010000052.1:14148-29919 GCA_964410385.1 uncultured Rikenellaceae bacterium
CGCAATGACGGTGACATGGATGTAACTTAATTATACTTTATTATGAATAAACTATCAGACATTGGATTAATAGGACTTGCTGTGATGGGTGAGAACCTTGTACTTAACATGGAAAGCAAGGGATTTCAGGTAACGGTTTATAACCGTACGACACAGAAGGTTGACGATTTTCTTGCAGGAAGGGCAAAAGGGAAAAAGATCTCGGGAGCACATAGCATTGAGGAACTGGTAAGGTCACTTGCCCGGCCGAGGAAAATTATGCTTATGGTAAAGGCAGGATCTGCAGTCGATGACATGATCAATACTCTGATACCACATCTCGAAAAAGGTGACATAATCATCGACGGCGGAAATACTCATTTCCCCGATACGAACAGGCGTACAGCCCTTGTGGAAAGCAAAGGTCTGCTTTACATCGGGACAGGTGTTTCCGGCGGGGAAGAAGGTGCACTTCTCGGACCATCAATAATGCCCGGAGGATCAAAAGCAGCTTGGCCATTCGTAAAGCCTATTTTCCAGGCTATTGCTGCAAAAGTTGAAGACGGATCGCCCTGCTGCGACTGGGTAGGTGAAAATGGCGCAGGACATTTCGTGAAAATGGTACATAACGGGATCGAATATGGTGACATGCAGCTTATCTGCGAAGCATATCAGATAATGAAGGATCTTCTCGGAATGAGCGCTGATGAAATGCATCTTGTTTTCAAAGACTGGAATGAAGGTGAACTTGACAGTTATCTGATAGAGATCACCAGGGATATTCTTGCCTATAAGGATATGGACGGGAAACCACTTGTGGATAAAATTCTTGACACAGCCGGCCAGAAAGGCACAGGAAAATGGACCGGAGTTGCTGCTCTTGACCTGGGCATTCCGCTTACACTTATAGGCGAAGCAGTATTTGCCAGATGCCTGAGCGCTGTAAAGGATGAAAGAGTAAAAGCATCAAAAATACTTCACGGCCCGGTTCCTGCTTATAAAGGGAATAAAGAAGAGTTCATAAATGACCTGAGGGATGCTTTATATGCATCTAAGATCGTTTCCTACGCACAGGGGTACTCTCTTATGAAGGCTGCTGCACTTGAATATAAATGGGATCTGAACTATGGAGGAATTGCCCTTATGTGGAGAGGCGGATGTATAATCAGGTCGGCTTTCCTGGGAAAAATCAAGGAAGCATTTGACAAAGATTCCTCGATAACCAACCTGCTGCTTGATCCATTCTTCAAAGAAAAAGTTGAAAAATCACAAAAGGGATGGAGAAATGTAGTTTCAGCAGCAATAACCAACGGAATACCGGTTCCTGCAATTTCATCAGCGCTGGGATATTTCGATGGTTATCGGTGTGAAAGACTTCCTGCAAACCTTCTTCAGGCCCAGAGGGATTATTTCGGAGCTCATACTTACGAGCGCCTTGATAAACCCCGGGGCGAATTCTTCCATACCAACTGGACAGGCAGGGGAGGTACAACAGCATCATCGACCTATAATGTATAATTCAGTAACAACCTTAAGAATATGACAGAAACTAAAAAGTTCAGTAACTACAGATGGACTGTTTGCGCACTGATCTTCTTTGCGACAACAGTGAACTACCTCGACAGGCAGGTGATCGGGATACTGAAACCATTACTGGAATCAGATCTCGGTATAGGTGAAAAACACTATGCTCACATCATAATGGCCTTCCAGCTTTTATACGGGGTTGGAATGGTAATTGCAGGACGGCTGATCGATAAATTCGGCACCAAGCTCGGATATGGCGTTGCTGTAATTCTCTGGAGCATTGCAGCGATGGGTCATGCCCTTGCAAAAGGTGTATGGGGTTTCGGATTCTGGAGAGGCTTTCTCGGAGTCAGTGAAGCCGGTAACTTTCCCGCAGCCATTAAGACTGTGGCAGAATGGTTCCCGAAAAAAGAAAGAGCCCTTGCCACCGGGATATTCAACTCCGGGACAAATGTCGGAGCAATACTTGCACCTATTGCCATCCCGGCGATAGTTGTTGCATGGGGCTGGCAGGCGGCATTTATTATTACCGGAGCAATCGGATTTATCTGGGTAATTCTTTGGTTCATTTACTATGAAATACCCGAAAAACATAAGAAGGTATCGGCAGGTGAACTTGCTCATATACATAGCGATGTGGAAGAACAGGCTGAATCAAAAGAAAAAGTATCCTGGCTTCAGCTTCTGAAGTACCGTCAGACATGGCTCTTCTTCATCGGAAAAGGTCTTACCGACCCTATATGGTGGTTCTATCTGTTCTGGATCCCCGGCTGGCTGTCGACTGTAAGAGGGACAGGGCTCAGCCTGTCATCGTTCGGACTCCCTCTTGCTTTCATATATACAATGACAACTGTCGGAAGTATTGGAGGAGGATGGGTATCAGGATTTATGATAAAAAGGGGAATGACTGCTTTCAATGCAAGAAAGTACACTATGCTGATATTTGCATTGCTTGTTGTTCCTATAGTATTTGCATCCTCTGAAGGTATAAGCACCTGGGGGGCTGTTTGTCTGATTGCACTTGCAGCATCATCACATCAAGCCTGGTCGGCAAATATATTTACGACCGTATCAGATGCGTTCCCTAAAAAAGCAGTAAGCTCCGTTACAGGTATCGGAGGAATGGCAGGGGCTGTCGGAGGCGCTTTCATTTCATATATTGCAGGCGCTATACTCCAGCACTTTAAGGATCTGGGACATATCGAAACAGGATATGTAGTTATGTTCGCAATTGCTGGAAGCATGTATCTCCTAGCCTGGTCTATAATGTTCTTCTTTGCTCCTAAGAATAAAACAGTAGTGCTGGATTAAATGAAAAAATTAGGAAAATACTCTATCGGAATGGGCGACCGCTTCGGCCATCAGGGCAGCGCCCAGCTGAATGCAATAATTGAAGCCGGAAAGAAAGGTATCGACATCACTCCTGTCTGGAATAAATCCAACAGGGAACATATGATAATCGGCACACAGCCTGATGATGTGAGAAAGGAAGCAGATGAAGTAACCCGCAAAGCAGGTTTTAATAAGCCATATTTCGTTGATGCTGATCATATTAACATGGACAACGTCGACAGGTTCATTGAAAGCTCGGATTTCTTTACAATTGATGTTGCTTCATATATAGGCAAGCTTGCTGATGAAGAACTGATTCAGAACTTTGTAACCGGAAGCAGCAAATATACAGGTGAGTTGAAAATACAGGGTATTGAACCATATCCTGTGGTAACTGGATCACAAATCACCGAGATAGCAAAAAAATACCTTTTTGCTGCCAGGAAAGCCGGTGAGATTTACAGAAAAATTGAAGCAGTAAAAGGTAAAGATAATTTCGTCGCCGAGGTATCAATGGATGAGGTTCCTGTTCCACAAACCCCTGTTGAGCTGTTCTTTATACTTAAAATGCTCGGCGAGGAAAAGATCCCGGCACAGACTATTGCTCCGAAATTCTCAGGACGCTTCAATAAAGGTGTCGATTATGTGGGTGATCCGCTGAAGTTTGCCGCTGAATTTGAAGCTGACCTGATGGTAATTGATATGGCAGTGAAAGAATTCGGACTGCCCGCAAACCTTAAAATGAGTGTTCATTCAGGTTCGGATAAATTTGCAATATATCCCTATATCGGATCGATTGTTAAAAAGCATAATAAAGGCTTGCATCTTAAGACAGCAGGTACAACCTGGCTCGAAGAGGTGATCGGTCTGGCTGAGTCGGGTGGCGAAGGGTTGGCATTCGTTAAAGAAGTCTATGCAAAGGCACTCGAAAAAATTGATGAACTCTGTGCTCCTTATGCCGACGTAATTGATATTGATATAAAGTCGCTTCCTTCGAAGAATGAAACGGATGTCTGGAGCGGTAGCAGATTCGCAGCTGCACTGAGACATGTACCGGGTAGTCCCGAATATAATCCCAATATGAGACAGCTCATTCATGTTGGTTATAAGCTTGCTGCAATGAAAATGGATGAATTCTTCAGGCTGCTCGATACAAATGAGAAAACAGTATCTCAATGTGTTTATGAAAATATGTATAACAGGCACATCTGCAGATTATTCGATATAAAATAATCCTCAATACAGGTGAAACCAGATTGAAGAATAATATCGACTGACAGAATATCCTATATCAATTTAATATTACCGTGATATCATATTTATATAATATAGATATCATGGTAATATCATTTATTCAGCTTTTCTGCCGGATTTGAACTCTGGTTTGACCGGATTAATGCCAAGTTCCTCAGCAACCTTCATCGACCCCGTGATGTCATTCACAAGCGGGAAGTCGACACCTGATCCTAATAATTTTCTAATCTCATCAGGAGAATCAGTGCCAAAGAAATTAATCCTTATACCTTTTTCCTTAAGCCTTTTTGTATAATCAGGTAATGAAGGAGTTATTGGTTGTCTGAGCTGAATGAAATCAGCTTTCGAATTGATTGTTTCATCTACATAACTGGCGTCATCATCCTGCCGGTCCATATTACAAATTATTATCCCGGGAACAGCTTTCCGGGCCATGGCAGCAGCTGCCCTGCTGCAAGCCAGGAATGCCTGGTGAAGCCGCTTTTCCGCTGCCAGTTTCTCTGCGACCATAACAGGGAGTCTCCCCTCCCCTTTCAGATGGATATTGAGCCAGATATTTACAGGCATAATGGCCAGCACTTCATCGAGTGTTGGTATTCTGGTTCCGGCAAATTCAGTTGATTTCCAGCTTCCGGCATCAAGATCCTTAATCTGATCAAGTGTAAGGTCCGCTACTTTTCCTGTCCCGTTTGTTGTGCGGTCAACAGTCTCATCATGCATCACCACCATACGATTATCTCTTGTAAGGAAGACATCAAATTCGATCATATGGGCTCCGGCTCTGATTGCTTCCCGGAATGCCGGAAGAGTATTTTCGGGATGAGTTGCCATTGCTCCCCGATGGGCACATAAACCCCTTTCAGGCAGACTGACCTTTTCACCTTTAAAGCCTGTAAGTAATAATAATAATAATAATACAGCTATTTTCCACCTTGTTGCCCTTAGCATTTTATCATCCTTTTAAATTATATGTAATTCTTTAAGTATTTAAAGTCCTTTAATATAATCCGTACCATACGGATACCGCTGCTTTCGCTTCAGCATTGAACTGGCCTGATCGTTGTTTGTGAATTTCTCCTTAACAGGGTCCCACATCAGAATTGCCGGCACTTTCATTGCTATATGGCTCAGAAGGCAGACGGAACAGGCTCTGTGTCCGACTTCTACGGGTGATATGGGTTGTTTACGGCTTTTTATACAATCAAGCCAGTTCCCGTGATGTTCGTTACTTTCATAAAGTTTTATTTCAGTATCCTTTATGACAGAAGTGAGAATTCCCGGATCACCTGCATCGAGCTTTTTCTCGTGGGCATGTGAAACGAATATCCATCCCTCTTCTCCTTCATATCTGATTCCATACGGATAGCCGGAACTTACAAGCATTGTAATACCATTTTCATACTCAGCTCTAACCATGCAATCTCCATGAACATCCCACAGACCCGATTTGGGAAACCTGGTAACAGCCTGAACAGAAACAGGACCGGTAAATTCGGTATCCATTCCCCAGGAAGCATAATCGAAGAAATGAGATCCCCAGCCTGTAATCATTCCTGCACCAAACTGTTCACAGCGTAACCATCCGGGCCTTGAATAGTCGCTCTGCGGATGAACTCTCATCTCTGTATAATATACTTCCGGAGTAGATCCGAGCCACATTTCATAATTAAATGTCGGTGGTATTTTCATTTCCGGAGCTTCCGGACCGGCCGGATCGCCAGGCAGACCAATTTTCACCGTATGGATCTTACCTATGCGACCGTTGCGGACAAGCTCTGCGGCCCTCCTGTACTGTGGATCTCTCGAACGGCACTGTGCACCTGCCTGAAGGATTACACCCTGCTTTCTGACAATATCACTCAGCATCCGGCCTTCAGCAATTGTAAGAGTCAGAGGCTTCTGCAAATAGATGTCTTTCCCTGCCAGGGCAGCCTCAATAGCAGGCTGAGCATGCCAGTGATCAGGTGTACTTATAATTACAGCATCAATGTCCCGATCAGATAAAAGGTCACGGTAATTCTCATAAGTCTTAACATTCACATAATTTGAGCTCCCGGTCTTCTTTGAATAAAAATCCTCTATGAATTTCTTTCCACCATCCATTCGTTTACGGTCAATATCACAGACTGCAGTTACCCTTGCATTATCAAATTTAAGTATATCAGGCAGGTTATGTTCCCTTGCAATACGTCCACAGCCAATCTGAGCAACGTTGATAAGATCACCGGGAGAATGTTCTCCATTGAAATGAGGAACAATCTCCGGCAAAATAAAGGCTCCTGCTGAAGCAGTAATAAATTTATTAACAACTGATTGTCTTTTCATACCTTTGCTTTTTATGGTTATTCATCCTGTCAGTAAATCCTTCTCTTTTTTAGTATACCAAGCCTGTCCAGTTCATCGTTTATGAACAGACAGTTTGACAAATTATAATCAGGCTCAATATGATAAGCTATTTTAAGGTTGCCATTATTATTGTCTTTCAGTGTCTTATAAAGCCACTCCCTTATTTCTCCCCGATCGGCGCCTTCTGATAGTATTTCGGAAGGCGGAAAAACATTAATTTCAAAATCAATACCCATCAGTTCCCTGATCCGGGCGAGTGAAGTATTCGATCCCGTATCAATAATCCTGAGGTTTTCAATCCTGCAAATTGCATTCATTACATGATCGGCATTACCGCAGCTGTGGAGACGTATAGCTCCAAATTCCCTTCCTATCCTGCTGATGAATGGAGTTACATACTCCAGATAATTGAACTCATCGATCATTGTTCCGGAACACTCACCCACATGGACAGATGTAACAGGTAAATTCCCAAGTCCTGAAAAGAATTTTATTACATTGATATAAACATCTGTTATCCAGTGATGGATACCTTTAACCAGATCAGGGTTCATCATCATCATTGTAAAAATATCCTGACCTATGAATTTCATTGATGTTGTAATGATCCCATGGATTGTTGCCCTTCCTGATGTATCCCAGAAGAATGGAGGGATTATCCTGCATCCGGGATATTCGGACAGGGCGTTTGTGTACTGCTCTGCCAGTTCATTAAGAAAGGGCAATTGCATCACCTTCATCACATCCGGAAGATCCCGGGGATCCTTTATGTCCCTGAGCGGATAACCCTTCACGTCTGAATCCTTATCTTCGGAAAAAACAAATTCTGCACCGAGTGCGGCAGCAATTATCATATTTGGCTGGATCGCACCCACCAGCATCATATCCGGAACAACATGCTCAGCCTGAACAAGATTATCCTCCATATTGTAAACCGGGTAATCGGGGAATCTGCTTTTAATGAAAGCATGACATGCTTCATCCTGATTCATCCTGTAATACGGATCGAGGTAATAGCGGGAATCAAAAACAAATCCTCCGTATTTATGAAGCCATCCTTTTGAAACGCTGGCCTGTACTTTTATCATACTTTCAGATATTTACCGGTTTTATGTCCTTTCAGGGCATAAAACAAAACATAGAAATATAATGGAATTAGTATCAGATATGCAGTTTTAGGATCAACCGCATCTGCAAGGCGGCCATACAAAAGTGGTACAAGTGCACCACCAAGATTTCCGATTATAAGCAGGGACGATCCGATACCTGTAAATCGTCCCAATCCTTCGATTGCAAGCGGCCATACAGAAGGCCATATCAGGGAATTTGCCATTCCAAGCAAAGCAATGAAAACAACCGAGCCCATTTTTGGCGAAATGACTGCAGCAATTGTCAGAATGATACCCAGCACAGCACATATCTTAAGAGCGGTGCTCTGTGAGATATATCGTGGTATTGCTATGATCCCGGCAGTATATCCTATAATCATTGCCACCATTGTCATTGATGTAAAATACTTTGCAATTGAGACTGGTATTCCCTGACTGAGTCCGTAGCTGATTATAGTATCACCGGCTACTATCTCAAGTCCCACATCGCAGAAGATTGCAATTACCCCGAGAAGCAGGTACGGGAACTGAAAAATAGATGTTCTTTTTTCCAACCCATTGTTTGCTGATGCTGCATTTTCTTTATCCGGATCAAGCTCAGGAAGTTTCGATATCCTGACCATTATCCCGATAAAGGCAAGTATAATCGCCATTCCGATATATGGAATTACTACTCTCCGGGCAAGCTCATCAAGCATTATAGATCTTTGCTGAACATCAAGGCTCTGTAGCTTTGTTATTAACGCATCTCCGTCACTCAATGCCATCACTCCGAACAATAATGTAGCAACAATACCTGCCGATTTATTGCATATCCCCATGATGCTGATCCTTTTTGCACCGCTTTCAAGGGGACCAAGAAGCGTAACATAGGGATTTGATGCAGTCTGCATTATTGCAAGTCCGCAGCCCATAATGAACAACCCCGAAAGAAATATAATGTAAGTTCTTGTGAGGGCAGCGGGGATAAACAATAATGCACCTGCCGACATGATGAACAATCCGGTCATCATCCCCGATTTCAACCCTGTCCGTTTAAGTACCCATGCCGACGGTACCGCCATAATTACGTAGGCTATATAAAAAGCAAATGCAACGAGGTAAGACTGGAAATGATTCAACTCGCATGAGATCTTGAGATAAGGTATCAGAATCCCGTTAAGCCAGGTTACAAAGCCAAAAATGAAAAAGAACAAACCTATTGTCCCTATTGTGATCCAGTCAGCCTGTTTTACCCGTTTCTCCCGACCTGTCTTATGCTCCATGTTTATTACTGAAAAAAATAATCCAACTACGTTCTTTAAGCAATTTAAAGATAGCCATCGTATCAACATTTTCCTTTATTTTAACATATAAAAATTGAAGAAATGAAATTCAGATTAATAACCCTGTTATCATCAGCCATACTGGTTCTTACCTGCCCTTCATGCTCTGAAAGAGTAAGCACTTTTGAATACAGTTCTGAATATTATAAAATCCGGTTAAGTGATTCGATTCCTTTTATAAGCTATTTTTCAGCAGACGGACTTGGCAGGAATCAGCTGGATAACAATATTATCGGATGGAAATCCATAAGTGTGGACGATGAATTTGAATTAAGAAAAAGATCTGTAACGAAAGTGGAAATAGTCAACAAGGAAAGACAAGGTGAAGTTTTATGGTCTCTGGATTTTGAAGACAGTCAGTTTACAGTGAAAGCCTGTAATCCAGGCAGCCCGGTACAGGATTATCTTGATTTCAGGTTTGACAAGAATAAGAATCATGCCACGTTATTGGGACTGATGCCGTCAAAAGAGAAAACAAAGCTACCGGCAATACTGCATCTTCCCGATATGGGTACTTTCAGTTTATCATCAGATAAACCAGGCACACTGGTTGATTATACAGCAGGCAGGTATCAGGGGAAGGGGCATATTTCAGTGAAGATCGGCAGATCTGAAACCAAATCCGAACCTGTAGTTTATACATTCCGTATTGTAAATATCTATCCTGGCTTTGAAGGCGTAGAGCAGGCAGCATATGAAGGCTTCAGGCGCAATTATCTTAATCTCTACCAGGTTAATCCGGTATTCCGTGTACTGGCAAACAATTCATGCAGCGACCCCGTTGCATTCACCCTGTATATGTCGTCGATGCTTGCGCTCAGCACTCCGCCTCTTGCAGAGTCCTTCACAGCGATGGATCTTGTTCGCATGTCTGTTGAAAGGTATCTGAACGGGATGAAAGGTTACGGACTGGTTGGTTACGGGAAGGATGACTATGAAGGCACCGAAGTTGCAGCCTGGAATTCGCCGTATAATTCACTTGATTCATATCCATCTCTTATCATAGCAGCATGCAATTATATTAAAGCCTCCGGAGATAAGGAATGGGCAGAAAAGTATTATCCCGTAATAAAAGAGTGGATGGATTTCCAGATGAAAAGGGATCGCGATCAGAATGGGATCGTTGAGTATGAGCTGAGCGGTAATTCAGGATCATGGGATGGTCACATCAGGCCTGCTAACTGGTGGGATACAATCGGGTTCGGACATGAAGATGCATTCAGCAATACAATTACATTCGAAGCGTTGAACCTGATGGCAGGCATTGCCGGAATGCTTGGTAAAACTGAAGATGCTGAAACATACAGGAGACTGGCAGGAAAGATGAAAGCTTCATTTTTCAATAATTTTTACAATCCGGCAACAGGAGTACTGGCAGGGTGGAAAAGCAAAGACGGGAAGCTTCATGATTATTATTTTGTTATGGTCAACGGCATGGCAGTGTATTATGATCTGGTACCTAAGGAGAAAGAGAAGGAAATACTGATGGCACTCTGGAACAAAATGAATGAGGTAGGATACAAGGATTTTTCTCTTGGACTACCGGGTAATCTCATTTCGGTAAGAAAAGAAGATTATACACATCCCGATCCACGCTGGGGTGGAGGTCAGCTGGAAGATGGAAGTGATGCCTTTCAGCGATATGAGAACGGAGGGGCTTCGCTCAACTGGTCTTATTTCACCCTTATGGCATTTAAAAATGCCGGGCTTGAAGAGCAATACAGAACAATTGCTGATGGCCTGTTAAAAGGCATCAATGAAGGTTCATTCCAGGGATTATGTAAAGAAGGAGGAATGACAAAAGACTGGAAAACATGGAATGGTGAATGCTGGGGTTATGAAGGTTTTCTATGTGACGGGTATCTGGTTATTTCCGCACTTAATCCGGATATTAAGGTTAAATAGAATTTTATTTAACCACAAAGAGCACAAAGTTCACAATAAGGACACAAAGGAAGGATATAGTAAATAATGAACATTTATACTGTTATATTCTGATTTGTTTTCAGTTAGATTTCATGAACGTAATTAATTCCGTTTGCTAAATGGGCTGCGTCGGGAATTCAACAGATTGATCTTAAGAAATATATTCTATCCGGTTCAATAAAATTAAAGTAAGCTTTTAAGGTAACAGTGATTTCTAAAAAATCATAAATTGTACTTTATTTCAGATTTTATTGTCAGCCACCATCGAAAATTATGTTTTGCTGATTCCCGGATGGCTATAAATATGTGACTGACGGGGCTGTGCTTTGAATATATTCTACTATTAAGTCAGCCTTAATTGATGGCACGCTATACAGAGGGTAAAATTAAATTAACATGAATTTAATTCTTTTAAAAGACAATTATTCAATAAATAAATTCCCAATTGAATCCACTTTACCGAATTGGGTTTATTCATCTGATTTCTATTCAATAACAAAAACAAAAGATGAATTATCTGTTGTAACCTTACAATCTCATTCTAATCATGAGAAAAATATCACCAGCAAGAATTGGAGAATACTCAAAATAACTGGACCGCTGGATTTATCATTAATTGGTGTAATATCTGAAATATCTTCGATTCTTAAAAACGCAGGTATTTCAGTTTTTACGATATCAACATATGATACTGATTACATATTAGTAAAGCAAAATGATTTGGACAGAGGAATCGATGCCCTCAAAGAAAATGGGCATAGTATTTTATTTGAAGAAAAGTAAATAACAAAAAAATAAACCTAATAAATAGGACTCTGAGCGTTCTGCAAGACCCAGCGATGAGTCTGTACTGAACTAAATCTCATCCTGTTTTCCGGAACCAGGTAGTTCATTTCAGGGAAAATCCTTGTTATGTACTTATCAACGGTTTTTAAGAGAGACACGTTGAAAATAAGGTATTTATGCAGACACAGAATAGGTAATCAAACATCCTGTTGAAAACTATTATAGATAAATTACGGCAACGATGTGATCGCTCTTGCTGAAATAAATGAGGAAGACTGATTCTGTCGAGATATCATCAAAAGCTAACCGAAGGATCTAGTTCAACAACAAGTATAGGTCATGGCTATTTTCTGTATCAACCGAAACTTTGCAAACGTAATTAAATCTTGTATACCCCGATAGGAGACTGCCCTTTAGCAGCCACACCCTATACCGTTGATCGTTAGGCCTAATTCGGAGCTGCTGACACATAATAGAAATTTCTTAATTTTCGTATGGAAAATAACTCACTAATGCATCTTTAATACAAACTCTTAACCATGAAAAAAATAATTCTGTCCGGTATTTCAATTCTGATTTCGTCACTGGCTTTTCCTGATACTGCAAAAGAGGTCCCAACAGAAATAAAAAATGTCACAATCTACCAGCAGGGGGCTCTTATAACAAGAGAGGGGAATATTTTAATTTCCAAAGGTAAAAGCACACTGATCTTTCAGGGACTTCCAGCAAAGATTACTCCATCGAGCATCCAAATTAGTGCTACTAATAACGTATTGATAGTATCGGTTACCCATAATATTGACTATCTCAATAAATCAATAACTGATAAAGAACTAATTAATCTGCATAATAAACAACGCGCTTTAAACGATAGTATCAAAGTTTTAAATAACCTAAAGACGGTCTACTCACAAGAGAAAACTATGATATTGGCAAATTCTTCAATTGCTGGTGACAATGGGGTTAATGTTGATGATTTACAGAAAGCAGCTGCATTTTTCCGTAAAAGGCTGACAGAGATCGAAATAAGTACTCACAACCTGGACAATGACATATATGATCTTAAAAATGAGTTATATAATATTTCAAAACAACTATTGGAACTGAATTCGAAAATTGATTTACCCACAAGTGTTATAAAGGTTGTTGTGACATCGCAAACGGATACAAAATCGCTTTTAAAGTTAGATTATCTTGTTCCGGACGCCAGTTGGATCCCTGCCTATGACATTAGAATTACTGAAACCAATCAACCACTTGATCTTATTTACAAAGCAAAGGTTACTCAGAATACTGACGAAGACTGGAATAATGTAAAACTCACACTATCAACTGGAAATCCTGCATTAAGCAATACCAAACCAGAGTTAATGGCTTATTACCTGACATTTGATAATTTTTACAGGACTTCCTCTTCCAATTTAATAACCGAAAATGTACCATTCAAAGGAGTTGTAAAAGGTAAGATCACTGATGCTGAAACCGGAGAGCCTCTTATAGGAACAAATGTTGTTGTTAAAGGAACTACAACGGGTGTAGTAGCCGATGTTAATGGTAACTATTCCATTGAGATTCCTCAGGGTTATAACACACTAAGCTTTTCGTTTATTGGTTATAAACCACAGGAAGTACCAATTAATTCAGGTACTATTAATATATCAATGAATCAGGATCAAGTTGCACTTGAAGAAGTTGTTGTTGTTGGTTATGGAGTAAGTAACGATTACTCAGGTGCACTTGCCGGCAGAGCGGCCGGAGTTACAATTTCAAAAAAGAGAGAACAAGTCCCAATGGCAATTGAAAAGAGGCAACTCACAACTGAATTTCAAATTGATATACCATATACAATACCTTCAGATAATCAATCATATGATGTCAGTTTGGTTGATTATGAAATCAATGCCTATTATGAATATTATGCCGTCCCAAAACTATCGAATAATGCTTTCCTGATTGCAAAAATCCCAGACTGGATAAACTACAATCTTCTTAGTGGAACAACCTATATATTCTTTAAAGGCATCTATCAAGGCGAATCTTATATTGATCCTGAAACCTCTGGTGACACACTTTCTGTCTCAGTCGGTCGTGATAAAGATTTATTAATAACCAGAGAGATACAAAAAGATTTTACAAGTAAAAGTATCACAGGATCAACAAAAAAAGAACAAAAAGCCTGGACAATTGCAGTGAAAAATAATAAATCCATTCCTGTAAAAATTTCTATAGAAGATCAGTATCCCGTTTCTAAAACAGATGAAATTAAAGTAGATTTAATTGAATATTCTGGAGCAAAACGAGAAGAGTCAGCTGGAAAATTAACCTGGGAAGTTCCATTAAAACCTTCTGAGAAAATATCCCTTGACTTGAGATATTCTGTCAGATATCCGACAAACAGATCAGTAATAATTGAATAAAAAATAACACCAGGCCTATTTCGGCTAACATCCACTAAATTATACCACATGGCTGTTATATTAAAGCCACCCAACGACCTAGCGGGTTGATCATGGATTTAAAAGGCCTGAATATAACATCATAAGATGCAAATAAATTTTAATTTTGGTTGTACCAAATCAAAGTTATTATCCATACACATAGATTCTTAATGGAAAAAGTTAGTTATATAATTGGAAGAAAAATATTCGAGACACCATTCATTGATACCCATGAGCATTTAATCGATGAATCTGTTCGATTGAGTTTCATAGAGCCAATTATCCCATGTGATGATTGGACAATAATTCTAAATCACTATTTCAAGTTCCGATCAGGCAAGTATTTCACGTGGTACGACGAACAGTTATGAGATCGAGTACTCAATTGATGAAAAAAACGGGAGGTTTGAGGCGCGATTGGGCCATCTTGGAGAACACCTGATCCTCGATGTGTGGCCAAAACCTCGTATCGGTGATCTATCAGATCCTTACTCAGATATGCTAATTACAGGACACTTACAACTCTTTCTCGAGGTCAGTGATAATGAGATTACTGTAGCAACCATCGATCCTGATTCTCTTCTTATAGCTCTTAAGTCTGGCAGGGTCAAATTGTCTTATAAACATTCTTCAGAAGTCATCGACAATACAGATAAGACAGAATTCATTCTTACTGGCACCACCGACGAACTGCGGGAACATCCTGGCCCATACTTTGGAAATACCATAGTGTTAACAAAACGCCAGGACTGGGGCCATGCCCGGCGTTCGGCAGCGACGCCAAACCTGCCGGTTAATGTTCCTTGCTTTGAGCCTTCAGCATGGAGAGAGGCCGATCAGATCTTTCGAAGAGATCCACATTGGGTAGGAGCAGATGTTGCACATCGGAAGTTATGACAGTGAACCAGCCAGTTTCAAACAAATGGAAGACTTCTGCCAACAAAACGGATATAAAAGAGAATCTAAACAACATCGAGAGATTTACCTCTCAGATTTTCGAAAAGTATCCCCGGATAAATTAAAGACTGTGCTGAGATTCAGAATTTTAAAATAAAATCTAAGCTTGGCACGGACGGCATGTTTAATAGGCTTCCCGCCTGAGGCGGGACGGTTTTTGCTAGCTCCTGCACTCAGGAAAAATTTCCAAAGGTTCCTGCACCCTGACAGCAAAAAGTGCGCTATAGCCTTCCTGCGCCTCCGACTTCGCTACGCTTCGCCGGGGCACGGTGTGACAGTCAGGTAACATTGAAAGGTGGCACAAATGCTAACCCGTACGGTGCTAATAAATATGGATTTGATATAAATTCAAAGGTTCTTAAAGTGCTGGAAATGATTTAAAATGAAAATAAGTAACTCTTGTTAATAAATCGTATAGTGCATGCGGGTTTCAGCGGTTTCCGGGAGTTTGTAGCTCGTAAAAAAGTCGGTGCAAGTTGACAGGAAATTGCTTCGTACTCCCGCTCGACAGCATACCATCAACGTTATGTGTCATGCGGGTGAAGAATTTAATTAACTGCTTTTAATTCAGTCTTGAAAGTACCTCCGACTAATTTCAATTGAATTTCAAACTAATTCTAAGATAATGAAAAAGATAAGATTCGTTTTAACTATCATCTTACTATTCTACATTGTCCCTGCAATTCTTTCAACGCTTGATATTCTGAAAGGATCTGAACCGGATTTATCGTCGGAGTGGATTATAGTGTCTATTTATCTAGTATTGAGCCTTGTTTATTCCATTGTTAACCT
>CAYPHL010000053.1:0-14132 GCA_964410385.1 uncultured Rikenellaceae bacterium
CCCCCTACGAAAAATCAAATCCCGACACATATGCCGGTGCATCATAAAATCTTTCCTTTTCTTCTTCTGTCAGATTGATGAACCTTGTATAAACCAGCCCGGGTTTGGCATTAAGCATCCTGTTCAGCGCCCCAAGCCGGCCTTCGGTACGGATCTTATCATATAATTCACTCCGGTCATCGAGCCACATCAGCCCGGTATGAAATCCTTCTGCAGCACATGCAGACTCAAGAAGATTGTATAGAAGCGACTCCTTCCCCTTTTTACAATATAATGCATCAAATACAAGGAAATGGAATTCGCCCGGACTGAATAGTCTCCTGAAATAAGGAAAAGAAGGAAGTATCTTCATCATCACCCATCCCCATACTCCGGGAATATCATATACTTTGTTTATCGTGGGGATGGCGCTGACTCCGGCAACTATCTCATCGCCTTCCATCAATACATAATAGTTATCACCGTAAAAAGTATAATCCGGGGTAAACAGAGAATAATCACGGTAAAATTCCCGGAGAAGCTCCTGCATTACAGGTTTTTTATCCGGATCCAGTTTTGATACCCTGGTATCGGATTTTGGATTGAAGCGGCTGAAAGCAACTGTAAGGAATGACCTTATATATTCAAATCCCGCCTGGTTGACAAGATTCTTAGCCCTTTCATTCATGCTTTCAATAAACGCATACATAATATGCCTGTCCTTTTCAAAAACATCCGGAAGATCAAGCAAATGAGGCTTACCAAATAATTCAAGGGTCTTCGGTTTAAAGGAATCCAGGGGTTCAGGGCGTATTTCAATCCGTTTCTTTTTTCTCCTTCTGTTTTTGATGTCTGACTGGTAAACAGAATGAAAGGCAAGGTATTTAATATATGTTGAAGGGTACATCAAAGCTCCCTGCCCCGATATACGGAAACATGCTCCGACAGTTCCGGTGATCTTATTCTTCTTATAAAGTGAAATGAACCTGATCCGGTCCTTATACGCTTCAATCCTTGTGGCAATATTCTGAAATGAGAACCTCATTCCACCCTCCGATCCCTGAACGGACCGGTTAAGGATAGTCATCACGCCCTCGTTTGCATGATCGGCAACTCTCAATTCAAGACCCTGATAATTAAATATTGTCTTTTCGAACATCTTATGTTACTATTAAGGTTTCGGGTTAAGGGTTAAGCGTTCCGGGTTAAGGTTCCGCATTCAAGGTTTCATTGTTTCAGAGTTTCAAAGTTTCAGGGTTTTTAAGGCTCTTCGCCTTTAGCCCTGCGCTCTGAGCTCTCTGAACCCGGAACTCTGAACCCTAAACACTGAACGCTAAACTTCATACTTTATAACTACTTTGCCCCTGTCTTATTGTCAAGGCTCCCGAATACTCTCTGCAAAAGTGGAGTAACTCTTGCAGAAACTTCTTTCCTTATTTTCAGCTCTTCGCCCTCAACTTTCAGGAACATCCCCGAAAGTGCTTTGCTTGTCAGGAAATCATCCAGATCGGTATTGACCGGCTTAAGGCTGGCAAGCCTGCCTGCAACCGAATTTGCAATTGAATTCCATTTTGAAGTCAGGGTATTCCATGAATCTTTGGTCGAGATGTTCCCGACTATCTTTTTTTCTGTAGATGCCTGTATTTTCGGCTTATACAGAGCATAGAGCTCATTATATGTAGTGCTCCTGAGATAATTTGTTGCTGCATTATCGGCACCGTTTAGGATCCCGAAAGCATCCCTGATGGTCATTTGCGTAACGCTGTTAACAAATATCGGGGCAACTTCCTTCGCGGCATCTTCTGCTGCTCTGTTGATCCTTAGTATCACCTCCTCAATAAGCTTGTCGCCTCCGGGTATCCTCGAAATATTGTCAATAATAATTTTTGCCTCATCCGGAAGGAGGATCTTTATCAGGTCATCACCATAATATCCGTTCTCCTTTGCAAGTCTTTCTGCGGCATTCTTTGCGCCGGTCGTCAGCGCTTCCTTAAGTCCGCTTACAACTTCCGCTTCTGTCAGCGGAACATTGCCTACTGTCTGCAGAACCTTCACCAGTTCGGCACAACCTGTAAATAATAATATCAGAATTGCTGAAAGCAGTATCCTTGTTTTCATTTGCAGATAAATTGAATTTCACCGAAAGATACAAAATATAAGGATAGCTGTGACAGAATGAGGAAAGCTATATAAGCAGGATACCTCCAACAGAATGAGGAAAACTATATCGGCAGGATACTTCAACAGAATGAGGAAAGCTATATCAGCGACCTTGCAACGAGGAGGTCTTCAGGAGTTGTAATTTTGATATTTTCCCTGTTGCCTTCAACAAGATTTATCTTCGCTCCTGTTCTTTCAAGTACTATTGCATCATCAGTAAATTCCGGAAGGTAATCCTGCCGGTATGCATACATTATAAGATCTGTCCGGAATACCTGAGGGGTTTGTATGAGTTTGATCCTTGTCCTGTCGACAGGCATACTTCCATTTTCTGTTTCAATTCTCAGGGAGTCAGAAGGAGAAATGACCGGTATGGCATTTCCATACTTTTCGGCTGTTTCAAAGCATCTCTTTATAGTATCGATGCTTACAAACGGCCGTACTCCGTCATGAATCGCGACCAGTCCCGGTTCATCGGTAAATCCCAGCCCGTTCCTGACAGATTCAAAGCGGGTTTTACCCCCTTTTACAAGGGTATGAGGAATTGTAAATGAATATTTTCTTTGAAGATCACTCCAGAACCTGAGCTGGTTCTCGGGGAGAACGGTTATTATTTCAATGGATCCATCAAATTCAAGGAACCGTTCAATAGTATGCATAAGGATAGGCTTGCCGGCTATCTCAATAAACTGCTTCGGGATTTCCGATTTCATCCGTTCTCCGGATCCGCCCGCAACAATTAATGCATATAGCTTCATAAAGGCATGAAATTAAATTTATAAAATTAACTTGCCAGCTGTTGAAAATTCTTTATTAACCGCAAAGGCCGCTAAGTTCACGCAAAGGGCTCAAAGGTAATCTATTGCAAACATCTTTGCGCACTTTGCGTAATCTCTTTGCGTACTTTGCGGTTAAACAAGCATGCTTATCTAACAACAAAGAGCACCAAGTACACACAAAGGGACACAAAGGATGTTTTGGATAAACATTTGTAATAAATAGCTGTTACTCTTTCGTATACAGGAATCGTTTAATGCTTCTCTTTGGTGTTTTGGCAAATTCCTCAGGATGGATCCTGTATTTATGGACCACCATATATTCCGGAATGCGCTCATTGACATCTTTCCTTATTTTTTCAAGGATGTCAGGAAGCTGGTCCTCGGTAATATTATCCCTCTTCATCATTTCAAAATCGGGGTAGATCAGTCCGATAAGCTTATTATCTTCCTGGATAACAAGCGATTCGGCAATATAATCAATATTATTTATTACAGCTTCGATCTCTTCCGGGAAAATATTCTTTCCTGAAGGCCCCAGCAGCATTGTCTTGCTTCTTCCTTTAATGAAAATATTACCTTCCTTGTCCTTTATTCCCAGGTCTCCCGTGTGCATCCAGCCCTTATCGTCGATTATGTCCCTGGTGGCTTTTTCATTCTTATAATAACCATCCATAACATTTTCGCCCCGCAGGATGATCTCACCCATAATTTTCTGAGGATCGGGAGAATCGATTGTTACTTCAAGGGTATCGACCGGCCGTCCGGAAGCTCCCAGTTTTGTTGTGTCCCAGGATGCGTAACTTATCAGCGGTCCGCATTCCGTCATACCATAACCGACAGTGAATCTCAGACCTATCTTTTTGAAAAATCTTTCGGCTTCGGCATTGAAAGCGGCTCCACCTATCACAATCTCATGAAATCTCCCTCCGAATGATTCCTCAAGCTTCTCCCTGACTTTCTTATGAAGGATATTATTCAGTCCGGGAATGGCAAGAAGTATTTTCATATGCGGCTTACTGATTACAGGCAATATCTGCTTCTTGAACACTTTTTCAATGACAAGCGGAACTGAAAGTATTAGTCTTGGTTTTATTTCCTTGAATGCCTGGATAATTATCTGAGGGGAAGGTGTTTTCGATAATATCGTGATATGGCAGCCTATTGTGAAGGGAAAAAGAAATTCGAAAGCACAGCCGTAAGTATGTGCCAGTGGAAGAAAAGAAACCAGCGGATCTCCGGGTTTCAGTGGCATATTATTCTGTGCAAACCGCACGTTTGCGGCCAGACTGTTATGTGATATCATTACCCCCTTTGAAAAACCTGTTGTACCGCCTGTATAGCTTATTACGGCGAGCTTGTCATTTGATATATCCGAAAATTTTATATCAGAAGGCTTAAGACCGGGCCAGGTTTTTAAAAATTTCTCTGGTAATCCTGCATAGGTTTCTTTCATAAGTTCATCCACCGTGCTGATCATCTGGAGTGTATCAACTGATACAAAAGCCTTTATTGCAGGTAACTTCGATGCATTGAGAGTATCATTAATCTTGTCATCCACAAAAAGGATCATTGAATCGGAATGGTTGATCAGATTGATGAGATCATCCGGTTTGAAATCGGGAAGGATCGGTACGATAACCGCTCCATAGGTCACGGTGGCAAGGTAAATCATACACCAGTTAGCCGAGTTCCTGCCAACCAGTGCAATTTTATCACCTTCTTTTATTCCGGTTTCCCTGAAAAATATATGCAGCTTCAGAATGTGTTCGGCTATTTCCTTGTAGGTATAGCCCTTTTCCTTGTAGTTCGACAGAGCTTCAATGTCCCAGTTTTTACTGATACTCTGTTCAATATACCCGATCAGACGTTCCTTTATCATGGTTTCAGGTTTTAGTTAACGAAATAATAATTAACAATTAAAACAGGAGAAATTGTTAAAATGTTCCTATCCGGTCGCAATGTATTAAATACTAAATTAAATAAAATACATTACAAGAATTGCCAGGGTGGAAATAATATTGACGATTGTAAAAAAATAGTTGTAGTTCTCGCGTTTTTTACTGAAGGGCCCCAGTTTACGTGCCAGTATTCCGATATTGGGAGCAAACAATACTATAAGGAATGCAAAAAACTCAACACCATAAAACACTTCACCCAGTCCTCCTTTGACAAGAGAGGCAAGATAAACTACAATAAGGAGTACCAGGAGATAAAACAGATAGCTTATTTTAAGGAGAAGTGTAGAGACCAGTCTGCGCTTGTGAAGTTGGTGAGGCTTCAGATAAGCGTAAGCCAGTGCGAAAATTATCACAATGAATATTGCACCCAGTATATGGCTCAATATTTCCTTAAAGTTAGCCACATCAGCAGGTATAAAGTTAAGTATCATGCTTCCAGCTCGGACCAGATAAGTGAACTTGCTCCGAGGACTGCTGCATTTTGTGTGCTTAGTTCAGATGCAAGCAGTTTAACCTTCCCCTTATAAATGGTAAGGAGGTTTTCCTCCATATATTCCTTTGCAGGTTCAAATATCAGGTCTTTTGCAAGTGCAAGCCCTCCGAACAGGAATATTGCTTCCGGATTTGTATGTGCCACCACATCGGCAAGCTTGAATCCGAGCATCCTTCCTGTATGCGTAAAGGCCCTCAATGCCAGCGGATCGCCCCGCTTTGCAGCATCGTGAATTATTTTGGCATCCAGCTCTTCAAAGCTGTATTTCCTCAGTTCACTCGGCTGGATGCTGTCAGCCATTATCTTGAGTAACGATCTCTTCAGTCCGGTTGCCGAAACATAAGTCTCCAGACAACCCTTCCTCCCGCATCCGCAGTCACGGTTTGAAGGGCCGGGACGAATAGCAGTATGACCTATCTCACCTGCGAAACCATCATGACCATAAACAAGCTTTCCGTCAACAACAAATCCGCTCCCAAGACCTGTTCCGAGGGTTATTACAACAAAATTCTTCATCCCCTTGGCTCCGCCATAGATCATTTCCCCTACAGCTGCCGCATTTGCATCGTTGGTTACGATCACAGGCAGTGTTGTGTGTTTGTGGAAGATATCTGCAAGCGGCACTATTCCCTTCCAGGGTAAACCCGCAGCATATTCAATCGTACCTTTATTTATATTGCCCATCGGGGCACCAACACCATAGCCCAGGATCTCAATGCCATTACCAACCTTTTTGGCACATACCTCGATCTTCTCATAAAGCGCTGCCACAAAAACCTCTATTTCTTCATATTCAGGGGTTTTGATCTTATCCTCCACAAGAATATTGCCTTCCCTGTCAACCAGACCAAAAACGGTGTTGGTTCCACCTACATCGATACCTGCTGCTACCTGTTTTTTTGCCATATATTTAAGATGAAGTTAATAAACTCCTGTTAATCTGAATTTTAAATCAGATACTATTCAGGTACATATTCATTCCCAACCTTCCTTGCCCTTTGAGGCTTGTCAAGATTTATACCCAGAGCAACCCCCGTTTCGACAAGTATGTTCCATCCGGCTGCAAGCTGAACATATTCGGAGTATTCTCCGCCATCAGGAATAATTATAGTCGGGAAAATTGTTTTCTTCGTCGATACAGCTATAATGCTTATTCCGGCACCCTTCACAAGGCATTCATAGAACTTATCCTGGTCTGCTTCAAACGGATCAATCCAGATCAGAACCTCATTTTTATTCATGATCTCTTCAATTCCGTGAAGAGCAAATGTACCTTCCAGAAAATCCGATTTCTTTCTTGTTATCTCGTTTGTTTTCAGTGCCAGCTCACCTGCAACACCATTATCCCTTCCGGCAAAATAAACAAGACCGGCGTTACGTATTGAAGCTGTAATCTCACTGTCGATGGGAGCTGTAAGTACCTGCTGGACTTTATCTGCAAGTTCACCAAGCCCGGTCATTTTAACTCCATGAAGGTTTCTCAGAAGAGAATCATAGTAAAGACCCTGTTCGATAACCGATTTTGTCGCGGCAACAGCATCTTCCTTCCCGCACGAAAGAACATGTGTTACTTCGGCGTACTCCTCGAGTCTGGTATTCTTGTTAGCTGTCAGTCCGAAAATTGCATCATGGTTTTTCTTCTTCAGGTCAAGCACCATTCTGATGACCTCTTTCGTCTGCCCGGAATTCGAAGCAGCAAAAACAGCCAGATCTTTCAGATCATATTCCATTGCCTGGGTGCATCCTTCGGTAATTACAGGAGTTTTGAATCCATACTTCATTGTAGCATAGATCGCTCTTTTGGCCGGAAAGATCCTGCTGCTACCCTCACCTGTAAGGAATAAACCTTTCTTTGATTTTATGGCTTTAACAAACTTTTCAGATACTGCCGGATTAAAAGATCTTATAATTTCGGATGTCTGAAGCATTTCCCTTATCAGGGCAAATTTCGAGTATTTGTCTTCTTTTATGTTCATAATGTGACTATTTGATTGGATAAAGTTAAACTTTTTTTATCAGATATTCTGCAAGCTCTTCCTGTACCTGAGGATCTTTCTGGAAACCTCCTCCCAGGTGCTGCCAGTATACTTCTGCATATTCTACTCCTGCCATTTTTCCGTAGTTGCGGTTACCTTCAAGCACAAATCCGAAAAAATCATCCATCTTATGCATGTGCTTCATAAGGTCTATCTGGGAGATATGATACGATAACATCTCTTTCTTTGTTTCAATAACCGGAGTTATATCAACATAAAAATGGGGCGGATTGATCTGTGCCCCCAGGGGATCCGACAATGTAAGCGGAGAAGAGTGATAAAGCAGGGGAGTCACATCAAGCGGTTTTTCCTCCACAGGGACAGGATCGAGAGATGCTACCATTGCGGAAGCCTCAACGATATTGGCTGTAGTCCTGTGATCGGTATGATAATCATTCGGAAGATGGGTAAATACGATCCCTGCCCTTACCTTGCGCATAAGTGAGATAGTTTTCAGTCTTACCTCTTTTGAATCGAAAAGAAAACCGTCAACTCCTCCCAGGGTATAGTATTCAGCATCCAGGACAGCGGCAGCTTTTCTGGCTTCTTCGAATCTCACCCTGGCAGTTTCCTTCATATCCATATTACATCCGCCAAGATCTCCACCGGTCATTGTAGCTATTACTATCTTATATCCTTTGTCTTTTAAAAGTTTAAGAACCCCTGCGTTCCATGCCTCGGCATCATCGGGGTGTGCATTGATTGAAAGAACGACTTTATTGAATTTATTTGCCATGATATTAATTATTTACGTTTTACCATTTTCTTTTCAAGCCTTATGAACTCAGGCAGGTCACCTGCAAGAGGATTCATATATTCAATGAATTCATCCGACACGTGATTCCCGGCTTCATTGAAGTATTCCGCAGGCATTGGTTTGGCAGATACTGCGACATCCTTCAGCAGAGCTTTTCCGAACCTTATCATATACGGTTCATCCGACATCCTCTCTATGCTGACCATATAACCCGATACTCCCTTGTTGGCAAGCTTTACAGCTTCAACGCCGCACAGATAGGCTTCCTCGAGATCTGTTTCAGATGCCCGTACCATATCACTCATTATCAGCGATTCGGTTATCTGGAATTCACCCCTGTACCCGAATGTATCAGCTATCATTCTGTGAAGGTTGATCCCGACACTGGTACCTCCCATGGCACCGAATTCAATATTGTTGAATTTATCCTTTGTAACCGAAGCACTCACCGGAGTACCGTCGGCATATTTCAGGCCTTCGCCGCATACTATCGATACCCATCCGATCTCTTTTACACATTTCTCCACATCGGCCAGGAATTTATCCCTGTCGAAACTGAATTCGGGAGTGTAAATAAGATGGGGCGCATCATCAGGATCTTTCCGGGCAAGAGCTGTCGCAGCAGCAAGCCATCCGGCATCCCTTCCGATTGTCTGGTAAATGACAAACTTGTCAACCTTCTGCATGTCCCTTGCCAGAACCCCTGCCTGCATCACATTCAGGATATTGGATCTTGCCGCCGAAGCAAATCCCGGTGTATGATCAGTCCCGAAAAGATCATTATCTACAGTCTTGGGAATGCCCACACCTATAAGTTCATAATTCATCCTCCGGCAATATTCCTCAACCCTGTTGATAGTATCCATTGTATCATTCCCGCCGATCAGAAAGAAATATCTTATATCATATTTTTTCAATACATCAAGGATCCGCGGCAGATCCTCTTCCTTAACCTTATGGCGCGATGACCCCAGGGCCGATGATGGAGTGCTCCTCAAACCCTTAAGGATATGTGAAGACTGATTGCCCAGATCATACATCATCTCCTGCATGAATCCTTCAATGCCGTATTGCATCCCGTAGATCCCCTCAATATTTGGTGATAATGAAGCTGCCTCAATAACTCCGGCCAGACTTGAATTAATTACCGCGGTAGGCCCGCCTGATTGTCCGATAATTGCGTTACCCTTTAGCATGACTAAATCATTAATTTTAAGATAAATATTCCATTTTCTTAACTACTCCCCTTACCTCAATGTTCACCCCTTCCCTTTGCCTTAAGGGAAGGGGATGGGGGAAGGGTTATAAAAATTTCAGCAATCCGAAATATTCCGGCTGATGGTAATCCGGCTTTGGTGTTCCCACGGGATTCCATGTTACATAATGCGGTACTGAAAGCATATCACCGCACTTGTAAAAATTAGCCCTGAAAACCTTTCCTTTCAGATCCTTCACCTCGTGCCTGAAAAACACTTCGAACGGAATAGCCATCGTTATTGTCCATGAAAAATCACCTTTACGTTCCGGTACAGGCTTTTCTCCCACCGATGTCATCCTACGTATTTTTGATATCACACCGGGATCGACCCTGGTACTGTTATGCCTTCCGGTCCCTGTCCCGAGAAGACAGGTGCCTATCCCGTTGAATTCAAAATTATAATATATGCCGTCATCGGCCGGTGAAACAAAGAACTCGACACAGGAATCTTCACAAACCATCTGGTTGGATTCTGTCTTCTCAGCTTTAAAGTATTTCTCCTTTATGTAATATTTCAGAAGCACTTCCCTGTTTGTATATGCAATTGCAAAATCTGTTTCGGGTTTATAATCATAATCATCCCAGTTAAGCACACTAATCTGCTGCCTCTCTGCCATCTTATCAAGCTTCCGGGATATTTCATCCAGACCGGGATAATCATTGTCGAATTCAAGTTTTTTAACTTCAAGCACTTTCATTGTCTGACTATTAAAGGTTAGTTGGGTAACCATCGCAAAATATAATAATAATTGATTCATTCAGCTCTATTAAAATTTTATCTCTTTAATCCATAAATTCCCATAAATTACTAAATCCCTTTGTGTCCTTTGCGTCATCCTTTGTGTCCTTTGTGGTTAAATAAAAATTTGTGTTTAACCACAAAGAACACAAAGTTCACGCGAAGAGCACAAAGGGTATATATAATTAAGGTTATCACTATCCGGGAATTTCGTTCCAGATCAGCGCCGCTGCTCCCATTACGGCAGCATTGCTTTCGGGAATTCCCGAAGGTAATATTTTAACAGTTCCCCTGAAAATAGGCTGAACATTCATCTCAACATATCTCCTGACGGGTTCAAAAAGCATTTCACCGGCATTGGCAAGTCCTCCGAACAGGAAAACGGCTTCGGGACTTGAAAATCCGATGGCATTATAAATGCCGAAAGCCAGTTTTTCTGCTGTATAATCCATCGCTTTAAGTGCTACTGGATCATCCTTTGCAGCCGCTTCAGCGATCCTTTTCGAAGTCAGCTCCGAAGGTGGCACATCTCTCAGCACACTGTCTTCCCTCATCTCACTCAGTAATAACAAAACAGTTCTTACCAGTCCTGATGCAGATGCATAAGTCTCGAAACATCCCTTTCTTCCACAGCCGCATGCTCTTCCTCCCTGAACAATTGTTGTATGACCCAGCTCTCCGGCAAACCCGGTATGGCCATAAACCATCTGACCGTTAATAACAATACCGCTTCCCAGGCCCGTTCCAAGGGTAAGAACTATGAAATCCTTCATATTCTTTGCCCCGCCAAAGATCATTTCCCCCATGGCGGCAGCATTAGCATCGTTTGTAACAATGACAGGGACATCAATCTTTTTCTTTATCAGACCAGCAAGCGGTACAATACCTTTCCAGGCAAGATTAGGCGCCAGCTCAATCGTTCCCTTGTGATAATTAGCATTCGGAGCCCCGATTCCGATGCCCAGAAGTTTATACTCCCCCGATGACATTAATTTGCTGACAGCCGATACAAGCGCGGTGACAAAGTCATCTATCACCGGATAATCGGTTGTTCTGAGACTGCTTTCCGCTACTACACTGCCTGCCCTGTCAACCAGGCCATATACTGTGTTGGTTCCGCCAATATCCACTCCGGCTACAATTTCTTTCATAGTCAATAATTTTATATGTTTTACCTGCCGGTCCTGCTTCCCGCCGGAGGCTTTATCTTAAATTTCTTCACATTCTTTTCACCGATATCCCAGTTATAATCCCTTACCCAGTTCTCCTTAATATCCACTTCCGACGGCATATAGGATACAGGTTCGGGCTGACGCCTTGTGCTGAAATCACCGGGTGTCCATCTGCCATTATTATCGAGATCATAAATGACACGAACCCTGTAGGCACCTTTATCAAGCAAGGGAAATTCCACCCTTCCGTCTTTCTCCATCTTCACCTCTTTTATGATCTTTTCACCTTCCGACGATAACAGCTGAATGATACGGCTGCCTTCAAAATTTGTAATATTAAGAACCAGCTTGCCATAAGCTTCCTCATTTTTTACTGAAAATCTTATTCCTGTCGAATCAGAATGTTCTCCGTAAATATTACCGAAAGATGCCGAATCGGCTATAAAAATATAGTTTTTATTCATTGCAAGCTTACCTGTAAGGATCATCCTGCATGAATTTGTACTGTCTCTTTCAAGAGTGAAAGGGACCTTTACCCTGTTTGTACCATCCGTTTCATAAAGCCTTATCCTTGAAGTATCAGGATTCCTGAATGGTGTTTGTGATGTAAGAAGGATCTTCTCTCCGGGCTTTAAAGTTCCTGAAATAACATTTGTTGTGAATTTGTAGGGAGTGGGCTTTACCTTTCCCCGGGTGGCACGGGGAGTCATGAATCTCATCATCACAGTATCTTCCTTCAGAGCTGTGATACCGGCACTGTCTGTAAAGGGATATTGGATAACCGTATTGATTATCTGTTTCTTATAGAGTGCAGTGTCTGTCATCCATACCTGGATGGAATCATTTGTCCGGTTCCTTTCAATGAACCAGGTTTCCGGTCCGGCATCAGGAACAGAAAAATGAAAACCGAGCGTATCCGGTGGAAGTGACAGGGTGTAATTAAGCCTGTAGGCCATATTCCTTGATGAAGAAGTAAGGTAATGAAGCTTTTTCTGATGCTGGAAGAGATATAACCTGTAATCGCCGTACATCACAATTGTATCCGCAGCCTTCGGATTCTTAATCTTTGACTTCAGGGTATCCTCAACTACCGGCATCCAGTTCCTTTCCGGAGTGACCCGGATGGCGGAATCGAGAAAGGCTATCTCCTCATCGGCCAGATTGAAGTTCTTGCTGTTATCGGCATCCTTCAAAGCATAAAGCCTGTATTCACGGGCACTGACATTATCGATACGGAAATACCCGTTTTTATCTGCTACTGCAATATATGACGGAAGACTCTTTGTGAAAGCCGAATCTTCATGCTCAATATATAATAAAGCAAGTGTCTTCTCGGGAGGATTGAGATCGGAAGCTTTAAAGATATTACCGGTCACAGAAAGAGAATCAATAATGGGTCCCGTGGAAAACACAAACTGGTAATTGTTGATCGGATTACCTTCATTCAGATCACGTACCGCATCCTGGAAATAAAAAGTATATGTCGTACTGTCCCTGAGTTCTTCATCATATGTTATGACAACATTCTTCCCCCTGACCATGATCACCGGTTTGTTCTTCATCGGAGGCGATACCATGAATTTTTCATTAATGTTGTCCAGAGTTATATATTCATCAAAAGTTATCACAATCTTTTTGCCTGTGAAATTTTTAGAACCGTTCAGTGGTTCACTTTTAACTATTACGGGAGGCTCTTTATCCTTGGGTCCTCCCGTTGGAGAGCTGATCTTAGCGCATCCTGCTGCCAGAATAAATCCGGAAACAAGGATAAAGGATCGCCGCAAGATGCTCTGAATGGTCATTTCTATCATGGTTATCAAGCCTACAAACTTACATCATTTTTTTTAGCTTCCTACCTGTGTAAAAAACTTTAGATATTCCCGGCCCTGACTTAATATTAGTACTTTTTCTTACCTTTGAGCCTCATCAGAATACATTTCTATGAACTTACTAGTTATTCCCTGGGATGTAAATCCTGAAATTTTCCGGATCGGATCTTTCGCGATAAGGTGGTACGGACTGCTTTTTGCCTCAGGTTTCCTTTTCGGGTATATAATTATGCACAGGATCTTCAAAAATGAAAACCTTCCTGATACCTCACTTGACCGGCTCACGATTTATATGGCTATCGGCGTGATAGCCGGAGCCAGACTTGGTCATTGCCTTTTCTATGAACCAGGGTATTATCTTTCCCACCCCGGTGAAATACTTAAAGTATGGCATGGCGGACTGGCAAGCCACGGCGCAGCTATCGGGATATTACTGGCAATCTGGTTTTTTGTCCGAAAGGAGAAAAAAGATTATACATGGGCCATAGACAGGATAGCAATTGTAGTTGCACTTGCAGGATTTTTTATCAGGATGGGCAACCTTATGAACTCAGAAATATACGGTGTTGAAACAACGCTGCCATGGGGATTCGTTTTCCTCAGGAACGGTGAAAATGTACCCAAACATCCTACCCAGATTTATGAAGCCCTTGCCTACCTGCTCATTTTTGTCCTTCTCTACCGGATGTACTGGAAAAAAAAGGGGGAACATATCCAGGGAACCCTTATAAGCCTTGCAATGATCCTCATCTTTGTTGCCCGCTTCTTCATCGAATTCCTTAAGGAAGACCAGGTCGATTTTGAAAAAGGTATGACACTCAACATGGGTCAGCTTCTGAGCATACCATTCATAATAGCCGGCTGCATCTGGCTATGGTACAGCATTAAAAATAAAAAGAGGGCTTTAATAAAACGTTAAAGATATCTTTAGCTGAATAGTAACGGATAATTCCCCCCCCCTCTTTGCATCGC
>CAYPHL010000053.1:14232-17037 GCA_964410385.1 uncultured Rikenellaceae bacterium
TATCCCGTTAAAAAGTACCTCCAGTATCCCGTTAAGGCGGTCTTCAATATTCATGTTCTTCTTCTTCCAGAAAAGCGGGACCTCCAGCCCTTTCAGTGCAGTCTGAACTGCAACGGCTGTAAACTCACTGTTCGTGACATTGAAAACCTTCTTCCTTGCCCCGTCATATAAGATCAGTCTCAGAATGGCAAGCTCCTCACGATCGTACTTGGTGCGGACTGCCTCGATAAAATTAAAATGGTCGAGGTTCTTGTCAAAGATCGCGTTATAATAATTCGCGAGTTTTTCGAACGATTTCATCCTGACAAAAACATAATTTCTCATCTTTTCTATCGGTGAATCGACCGACTTGATCGCTTTAGTAAGCTCACTTCTAAGTATATTGGCTTCATTGAGCACCACTGCTTTAAAAATATCCTCCTTCCCCGTAAAATAATAATATATCGAACTTTTACCCATTTTCAGACCGGCAGCTATCTCTTCCATTGTGGTCTTCTTAAACCCGTAACGACTGAAAATTTCTCCTGAAATCGTTATTATTCTTTGTCTATATTCCTCTTTATTAATCATATATCATGGTTTTGACGGTTTTCATACTTCTTTATACAAAATTAAGATATAAATTTTTACAATCAAAATATTCGAATAATCTGGTCGAGAATTCTAACCGGAATTCCCCATGGTTAATATTCGGCCTCACCCCCTCTTATCCCCTCTCCCCCGGGAGAGGGGGATTTAGGAGGTGAGGTCAAACCCGGGAGAGGGGGATCCTGAAAATCATTTTCTTTACCTGATGAATCCCTTGTGATACTTCTGCTGAAATATCATTGAAAAATATTTAAATTTGATTTTTAAACGCGACTTATTATTTTCATTTCCTCATGCTGGTTAACAGCAAATATTATCAGAGCATCTGGTTCGATGAATCTGATCCATCGGTCATCAGGGTTATCGATCAGAACAGGTTGCCATTTTTCTTTGAGATAAAGGAACTGCGTTCTGTCGAGGATATTTATAATGCTATAAGCGACATGACTGTAAGGGGGGCTCCCCTTATTGGTGCGGCAGCAGCATTTGGCATTTACCTGGCTACTCTTGAAGAGACCTCTCTGACCGGTCACCGGAATTTTCTTGAAAATGCTGCCAGATATCTTATTTCATGCCGGCCCACTGCAGTAAATCTCTCACGTGCAGTGGGATATGTAATGGGAAAGCTTGAAAACGAAGCTGAGGAAAATGCAGGAGAACCTGCCCTGAATGCTGCACTTGAATTCTGCAGACAGGAAACAGAAAATTGCAGACTGATAGGGGAACATGGTCTTCCCCTCATCGAAGAAATAAGTAAAAGGAAACAGGGCAATCCTGTGAATATTCTCACTCATTGCAATGCAGGATGGCTTGCAAGCATTGATTACGGGACTGCCATTGCACCAATTTATAAAGCTCATCTTTCAGGCATCCCTGTTCATGTCTGGGTTGATGAGACCAGGCCACGTAACCAGGGTTCACGGCTGACAGCCTGGGAGCTCGGACAGGCAGGTGTCCCGCATACACTTATAACCGATAATGCGGGAGGACATCTTATGCAGCACGGGATGGTCGACATCGTTATAATCGGGAGCGACCGCACTTCCCTCAAAGGGGATGTGGCCAACAAAATCGGGACCTATCTCAAAGCCCTGGCGGCATTTGATAATAATATCCCCCTGTATTCAGCATTCCCTTCATCAACATTCGACTTCGGGATGAGAGACGGCCTTACGGAAATTCCTCTGGAAGAACGCGATCCGGAAGAAGTTACTCATATTGAAGGATTGACCGGAGGGAAAATTGAAAAAGTCAGGATCTGTCCTGATAATACCGGAAGTGTTAATTTTGCTTTTGATGTAACACCGGCAAGGCTTATCACAGGACTTATTACCGAAAAAGGGATTTGCAAACCTCATGAAAAAGAAATTAAAAAGTTATTTTCAGAAAAAATAAAATAGAAATGGAAGGTGTCGTAAAATTTAATTGCCACTGGACCCAATGCGGCCCCGTAATTTCCGATGAACAATATGAAATAATCAACTACTGGAGAGAGATCCTTTATAATATGGATCTGATCGGAGCCTATGAGAACGGAGTAGGCTTCGGTAATCTCAGCATGAGGATCAGGGGTGGCAATCAGTTCATTATTACAGGATCGGCAACAGGTGAGATTCCCGAGCTTGAACCCGGCCATTATGTAAAGGTTAATTCCTTCAATATTGATGATAACGCTGTACAATGTACCGGCCCGCTTAAGGCTTCATCGGAATCCCTTACCCATGCCGCCATTTATCTTGCCGACCCCGATGTCAATGCTGTCGTACACGTTCATAGTATAGATCTCTGGAATGAGATAATATATAAGGTGCCCACAACCAACCCTTCGATGGATTATGGAACAACAGGCCTTGCAAAGGATATTTTCCGCCTTTTCAGCGATTCGGATGTTTTTGAAAAAAGGATTATAGTAATGGCCGGCGACAGGGCAGGTATACTTACATTCGGCCAGGATGTCGATGAAGCGGTAAATGTCCTGATGCACTATCTTAAAAAGGAATAACAGGAATCACCGGATTCCCGGTAAATGATGAACCTTAATACTATTATAGCCAGATTAATTCAGACAATCCTCAACCGGATTCCCTTTAAGAAAATTTAAAAGGTTCATGGCAGCCCTCCGCTGAAGCTCAACAGAAGACCTGTCGGAGTACCAGGCATAATGCCCGGTACATATTATCCTGGGATGACGGACCAGTTCAGCCTGTTTATCAGTCA
>CAYPHL010000053.1:17137-29605 GCA_964410385.1 uncultured Rikenellaceae bacterium
TTAAGAAAAGTCTCATTTATCAAAGTATGCCTGACAAGTATCCCATCCGCATTTTTTGCAAACCTGATTTTTTCAGCGAAATCTCCCGTATATCCCTGAAAAATCCTTACAGCGATCCCATTTTTCTCAAATAACTCGTTCTCGAAATCATAGGATTTATACCCCGAATCAAGTATTACAACTTCCATAAGTAGCAAATATATTTGAAATCAGTACTTAGAGTATTTAGAGTACTTAAAGTACTTAGAGTACTTCAAGAACTTTAGGAGGTAAAGTTAAGTTTTATGTAAAACCACAAGAGCACAAAGTTCACACAAAGAGTACCACCTTAGAGAACTCAGGAATATCAACTATAATAACTCCTGCCCCCCTTGCCCCAGGGGGCGCTCGGACTTAAAAGTCCCCCTTGGGGGATTTAGGGGTGAGTTAAATAATAGGACACAAAAGTTAAAATAAATACCACCCTCATTAATTATTTTTAACATATATTGAACCCTTCTCCTGGTCAGAGGGAACGCTGATTTCATGCATATATACTATTTTAGCCGTTTGTTTCGTCAAAAAGCTGATGAGAAAAATTTCTTTAATATTCCAGTTGCTTCTATTGCTATGCCAATATGCTGTATCACAAGATATTGACTCGGGACTTGTTTTTGACCTTACAGTACGGTACCGGTTTGAACTTTGGGATGGATACAATGCAAAAAACTATGGAGATGACAGCCCTGATGCAATCGGGAAACTGAATGATAAATTGCTTCTGCAGAGGATCATCCCCGGAATTAGATATAGCAGAGGGAAAATAAATGCAGCATTTCATATGCAGGATTCCAGAGCCTTCGGATGGTCGCTGAGCCGTAAAAATTACCCCGATCTTTATAAGACCTGCGATCCCTGGTCTGAAAATTCATTTTTCGTAATGAATCCCCAGGAAGAATATTTTGAAATCTATGACCTTTATTTTGAGTACAGGGAATTACTGAAGAACCTTTCTGTAAAGATAGGCCGTCAGAAGATCTTTTACGGCGACTGGAAAATCTTTGAAATGTCTCAGTGGGGAAACACCGGAAGATACACCTGGGATGCAATAAAAGTATCTTATAGCAAGGATGATGAATACATCGATATCTTCGGTGGCGGGACAAAAATACACGATCCGGAAAAAACCTATGTCCCGTTCACACACCTTGAATACCTCGGAGGCGGCCTGTATGCACATAAAAACCTCACCCCGTGGCTGGATGCAGAAACATTTTATGCCCTGAAAACCCAGGGTACTGCCGAATATATCAAAACCCTGTCAATAAACAGGAACTGGATAGGATTAAAGCTTTTAAGTCCCGAAAACCAGAAATTGTCATATGATGTCCTCTATGTTAAAGAATTCGGCAGTGAAGAAGGAAATCAGATCAAAGCCAATGGGTTCGGGTTAAAAACATCTTACAGATTTGACGGACTGCCGGCAACACCTGAACTGAGTCTTGCTTATTATTATGCTTCGGGAGATAAGCCGGGTGATGATATTTTACAAACTTTTGATCCTGTATATGGATCGAAGTCAAAATTCCACGGATTTATGGGATTAGTTTCCTGGTCCAACCTCAGTAACCCACAGCTTGCTGTTAAGTTTACTGCTCCCGGGAAAAGGATGTATGTTGAACTGAAACATTTGCTCTTCTATATACCTGAACCTGACGACTGTGATTTTATGGGCACAATGAAGATCAAAGAAGGCAGCCATCACCTTGGCAATGAAACCAATCTTTACCTGAGACACCAGCATAACGAACACTGGCAGTTTACCGGCGTCCTGGGTTATTTTAATCCGGGAGATCTTGAACAGATTAATTTCAAAGACCCTGAAAATGCTTTCTGGATGGGACTTCAGGTACAATATAATCTGAACTGACCATCGGATTATGATCATAAATTCATACTTTTAGCAAAAGAAGTATTTTGCTTATATTATGATCCTGAAATTCGCCATCAGGAACCTGCTTAAAAGACCTTTCCTCAATCTGATAAAAATAACCGGATTAAGCCTTGCATTGAGCGGTATTTTGCTAATGGTCCTCTTCCTGAAAAACGAACTGACGTATGACCGCTTCCATAAAAAATCTGACAGGATCTGCAGGCTTACAACAATCGATAAGTCATTCATCGCCGGGAAACAGTTTGCCAGAGTTTATAATGCAGCTTTTATCCCTGCCATGGCCGGCTATTTTCCGGAAGTGGAAAACTATGTCAGGCTTGCACCTGTAAGAGGTGGTGTTATGAAACATGGTGAAAATTATGTTATAATAAATCAGGCTTTTGAATGTGACAGTACCTTCTTTGATGTTTTCGATGCGGATTTAATATCCGGCAATCACGGAACAATACTCAACGGACCCGGATCAATGGTCATCTCCGAAAGCTTCGCAAAAAGGACCTTCGGTGATGCCGATCCTGAAGGACAAATTTTAACATTACCTTCAGGTCAGTATTATGGAAAGGATCTCAATTTTACTGTAAAAGGTGTAATGAAAGACTTTCCCCGTAACAGTCACTTTCATCCCGACTTTATTGCAACGCCTGTCGACAGATCTTCCCTTGAATTCTGGGCATGGTCATATCTCTTACTGACTGAAAATTCAGATCCTGAAAAGATCGTGTCAGGCTTCAGGGACTTTTATTCTTTAAAAGGAGGAAGGAAAACAGAAGGAATTAATATTGAAGCAGACCTCCAGAAGATCACTGCTATACATCTTTATTCCGATAAACTGCGTGAAATTGAGACAAACAGCAGTATGACAGTGATATATACCCTCGCTCTGGCTTCACTGATCCTGCTGCTGATTGCCCTGGCGAACTATGCAAACCTGAACACAGGCATGGCCTGTAACAGCGATAAATATCTGTTCATAAGTAAAATATCAGGCTCCCCGGGTTTTATGAACCTGAGTTATTTTCTTACCGAAGGTCTTATCATTATTATCTTTTCCCTCATCTTAAGTTCTTTCATACTGACCGGAGCCGACATAATTATCCGGAGATATACGGGATTGAACCTTTTCACCGGCAACATCATTATGATCACTTTTGTCGTAATGATATTTTGCGCTTTAAGCCTGCTGTCGGGTATTTTACCTTTGCTGAAGCAGGGAATTACTTATCTGACAGCATCACCGGGAAACCGGAATATAAATTATCAGGGCAGAAAAGGAATGAGCAAATCCATTCTTGTCCTTCAGTATGCAATCTCCACCGCACTCATAATTGCAGTCATAGTAATTGCCAGACAGACAAAATATGCAAACAGCCTGAGTCTTGGATCGGGAAATGACAATATAATCTGCTTTGAGAATGTTCACACCGATATTCAGCAGAAGTTTGAGATATTCAAGGAGGAACTACTGAAGTATAATTCTGTCCGGTTTGTTTCAGGCATGATGGAACAACCAGGCGGCGAGGCAAACGACATGTTCCGCTTCACCATGGAAGGATATACCCCTGATGAAACTGACAAGGCCGCTAATCTGATAGGAGTTTTCCCCTGCGACTATTCTTTTGCCGATATTTTCAATCTTGAATTTCTTTCAGGAAATAACTTTTCCCGGAATAATAATGACAATGAAGGTTCGGGAGAATATATAATTAATGAGACTGCAATGCACAGGCTTAATTATGCCGATCCTGCCGGAATAATCGGAAAGGAATTCCGCCTCCTGAGCGGCATTGAAAATATTAATATCCCTGCAGGAAGAATTACGGGTGTGGTAAAGGATTTTCACCTTTCGGGAATCAGGAAAAAAGTTGAACCACTTGTACTCTTCAAGCGCGACCGCCTGTGGCTGTTGAATTTCGTCGTTTCATTCAACCCGGGAATGGAGAAGCAGGCATTGAATGATATCCGGGATGTCTGGACAAAATTATATCCCGGTTATCCATTTCAGTATAAATACGTCAGAACTATGTACCGTGATATATACAGGTCGGAGCTCCTGCAGGTCAAACTATTATCGGCCTTTACCTTTACAGCCCTGTTCATCTGTTCAATGGGTTTGCTCGGACTGGCACTTCTGATGACCCGGCGCCGGACAAAAGAGATAGGCCTCCGCAAGATCAACGGAGCCGGAACCGGAGAAATGGTTTCTATGCTGAACCTGGATCTTATTAAGTGGATTATACTGTCATTTGTTTTTGCTGTACCGGTCTCAATTATCGCTATGAGAAAATGGCTCGGGAATTTTGCTTACCGGATAAACCTCAGCTGGTGGATATTTGTTCTGGCAGGAACCATCGCTGTTCTGATTGCCCTGCTTACAATATCAATTCAGTCGTGGAAAGCAGCCTCGCAAAATCCCGTCGATTCACTGAGATATGAATAAGAATGACCGGGGATGATCATGACAGGTGAATCTGAAATTTCCATTCAGAAAAATTCACTTCCTTGAAGGTTTTATCCATTTCAAGAAATTCAGGACAGAAAAGAAAGCCCTGAGAGATGTCACTTCGCGGATAGCCTGCAGAAACATTTCAGGTCGCAGATAAAACTTCCTGTAAGCATAATCCCGTAATTTCCTGATCTCCTTCGCTGACAAAGCTCCATTCCCCATCACCGCCCGGGTAAGCTCATACTTTGAATGATCGGATTCCTCAATCCAGCTGTTCTCGACAGCCATCTTTCCAAGGACAGTATGCGGATAAGGAATTGCTGCATAGAACTGGGCATAATCGAGGTTCTTACATGCAAACCGGACCGAGCTCATTGCAGATTCTTTAGTATCACCCGGAAGCCCGAAAATAAAATGTCCCATTGTCTTTATCCCTGCATCCTTCGTCATCTGCACAGCCCTGCCGATCTGTTCAACAGTGATACCCTTGCAGGCATTATCCAGAACAACCTGATCACACGACTCAATGCCCAGTCCGAGCAAAATGCAGCCTGCCTGCTTCATCTTTGCAAGCAATCCCTTATTTAAGGTATCGACCCTCGAGGTCGTTGACCATGTGATTTTTATCCTGCTCCTTATGATCTCATCACAGATCTCTTCGCCATAGCGCGGATCAGAGGTAAATGATTCCCCCCAGAAAAGGAAATTCCTGATACCAAAATCATTTATACATTGTTCGATTTCACGGATTATCTTTTCTGCTGAACGTTTTCTGAATTTCCTCCCGTAGTAAAGATTAGCAATGCAGAAGATACATCCTGACGGGCAACCCCTTCCGACCGACAGAAGTGTGAACTTCTGACCGTTGGTCGGTAACCTGTATTTCTTATTGTCAAGAAGGTCCCTTGCAGGAAAAGGTAGTTCATCAAGGTTATTCGCTCCCGGGTCCTGTCTTTCGTTGACGATAATCTCATCGCCCTTCCTGAAGATCAATCCTTTTACCGTGTCCGGAGAACAATTCCCTTCAATTATTTCCGGAAGACGTTCCGATATCCATTCCGGTTCGTCCATGATTGCATAATCGATCTGCGGATAAGCGGCAAGGACTTCTTTTTCATAAATCGAAGGAAAAACACCGGTGACTGCGATCTTTACCCGGGGAAATGCATTCTTCAGAATTGACGCACATTCCATATCTCCTGATATTGAAGGAATTGCCGTATTCAGGATTATAAGCTGAGGATCGAATGAAGCATTGTCCCTGATTAAACTTTTATTATTCATTCGTGAAGCTATCGCATCAGTAAGCTTAACCTGATGTCCGTCCTTCCTCAGAACAGCTGCGATATAGCATAATGATAACGGCATCCACAGAGCAGCCCATGAAGACTTGGTCTGCATACACCTTCCTTCACGGATATAATCACGGTTTCTGAAAGCCGGAGGATTCAGCACCAGTATTCTCATCGGTTTAGTCTTAGTCTGAACAAGCTCACTAAATTATCAAATCCGTCTGCAAATTTCCTCAGTTTCACCTTTCCGACCCTCTTGCGGTAATCTGAACCTACTTCTTTTGCCCTGAAATTCTGAAATGCACGGATCTTGATCTCCTGGCTTAGCGACATGCCTTTGCCCGTGAGTTTCAAATCCCGGAGAACCGGCTTCCTGAAAACCCACATTCCGCTCTGTGAATCCTTCAGGCCATAACCGAACAATATATTCGTGAAAAAGGTAAGTACACGGTTACCGAACCTGTTCATCGGAGCCATCGAATCCTTCTTCATGAATGCAAAGCGGTTGGTGCTGATAAAATCAAGATCTTCATTCAATAAAATGTCAATGAGCTCCGGGATCTGCTCCATAGGATAGCTGTAATCCGAATCGGCAGTCGCAATTATCTCTCCCCGTGCATAATCAAAACCTGTACGGTACTGGAGCCCGTAACCTCTGCCCGAAGTGATCACCTCTGCACCGGCAGATCTGGCAAGATCTGTTGTCCTGTCGCTGCTCCCGCCATCAACCACTACTATTTCAAAATCCAGTCCCATTTCCCTCAGCCTGCCGGAAGGAATACTCTCAATAGTCCGTACTATCGACTCCTCTTCATTCAGCGACGGCATAAGGATGGTTACTTTCATCGGGCGCTTATAAAAATACTGCTCGGGTAAAATGCAAAATAAGCAGAATTACAATATAATAAAGATTTCTTTGGGGATCTTGGTGACTCGGACAGTTATTTTAACTTTGGTGATCCAAATAAAAAGCGGATGGAACGTGAAGGGATTTAACAATCGCAGGTAAATATGAAGGTAACTAAACACACCCATGTGCACGCCGGAAAAAACCTCCTTTCCCGTTTCCCCCATGAGGGAAAGGCTACCTCACTTGTGAGAGGATTGGTTGCCGGAGACAAAAATCGCGGAAAAAATCTTTCCGCAGCCTTCGTTTTGCTTGTTATTCTTGTATTGCTGACCTGGTCCGGGGCTCTGCATAACAATTTTGTCAGCTGGGACGATTATGATTACGTTATCGATAATGAGCTGGTCAGAAAAGACGGGCCGCCGGATCTGAAAGAGATCTTTTCGACAGTTGTGTCGCTGAATTACCACCCTCTGACAATACTAAGCCTTAAACTCAATGACAACGACTGCAGAAAATGCCCGGATGGGATCTCGGCAAGACCTTTCATCACGGGAAACATAATTTTGCATACCCTGAACACCTTGCTGGTTTTCATTATGATAAGCTTGCTGTTCAGAAAAGATCTCACCGTCGCTTTCATTGTGGCTGCATTTTTTGCTGTCCATCCGATGCACGTCGAATCCGTGGTATGGATATCGGCAAGAAAAGATGTGCTTAGCAGTTTTTTCTTTATCTCAGGACTTATTTCATGGACCAGGTTTATAAAAGCGCCGGACCGTAAATATCCGTGGCTAATTCTTTCATTCCTGCTTTTCGTGGCAGCGACTCTCTCCAAAGCGACAACGGTTGTTTTTCCGCTGATTGCTGTATTGATCTGGTACCTGACTGATGAAAAACCTCTTCCGCTCAGGAAAAGAGAGTCATTGAAGAATTTTGCTTCCAGTGTTATAATTCCTCTGATCCCGTTTTTTGCCGTTTCAGTTTTCATCGGACTGATAACAATAAATGTCCAGAACGGAGAGAACTTTTTAGGAATGTTTCAGTTCTCAAGGGAGCCGGAGGATGCAATCAACACTGCCGGTGATTTCTCATTACTTCAAAGAACAGGAATTGCGTGTTACGGATTCTTTGTTTATATGATCAAATTCCTTATCCCGGTCAGGCTTTCGGCATTCTATCCTTACCCCTCCCCGGAAGAGCTCAGCCACGGACTCATGCCGGTACTCTTCATCATTTCCGTAATTGCATTCATCCTGGTTTTCCTTCTCATGATTCTTTCAATAAAAAAGACTAAAATTTTCCTGTTCTGCCTCGGATTTTACCTTCTCAACCTGGTCCTTGTCCTGCATTTCGTTTCTGTCGGGAAGGCTATGCTCGCTGAAAGATATACGTACCTGCCATATATCGGACTTGCCCTTCTTCCCGCATGGTTTATAAGCCGGACAAGGCCCGGAACAAAACGGATGCTCCTCTTTATTACAGCAGCATTCATTGTCATCTTTATAATTCTGGCCAGAAAACAGGTTAATGTCTGGTATGACAGCGGGTCACTGTGGACACAGGTCATTGAGAAGTACCCGGGACAGGAACTTGCGCGAAGCGCCCGGGGGAAACATTATTACCGGCTTGCTTCGCTTTCATCAATTAAGGAAGAAAGGAAAAACCTTGAAGAAAAAGCCCTGTCAGATTTCAGGGTGGCAATCAGCCTGAATACGAAAAGAGCCGAAGTTTATGAGTATATGGGAGTAATAATGCTGACACGCTCCGAGCTGAAAAACGCACTTCAGTTTCTGAATATCTCTATAAAAATCGATCCCGGGAAGGGAAGAAGTTATTACAACAGGGCAGTTATTCATGATCAGATGAACATGAAGGAAGAAGCGATCAGAGATTATGAAATGGCTTTAAAACTGGATCCCGGAATGGCACCTGATATATTAAGAAACCGGAGCGTTCTGAATCTTGAAACAGGAAAATATGGGCAGGCCATCAGTGACCTTGACGCACTTATTAAACTGGATGAGAGAAATTTCATGAACTATTACAACAGGGCTTTTGCAAAAGTGATGCTTAAGGATATTGAAGGAGCTGTCAAAGATTACAGGTCAGCCCTGAAATTAAACCCGGGTGATAAACAGATAATTGAACATATCCGTGTTCTGACGGAATCAGAAAATAATAATTAAGGCTCCTATGGCAGGCTGGAAGAGGGTATTTGGTATAATCTGGACGGGGCAGCTGATTTCAACGCTTAGCAGTTCCATTGTAGGGTATGCCGTTGTATTCTGGCTCAGTATTGAGACAAAATCTGCTGAAGTACTTGCGTATTCTACCATTGCAGCGCTATTACCGCAAATGATCATCGGGCCGTTCACAGGAGTTTTCATCGACCGGTGGGACCGCAGGAGAACAATGATATTGGCCGATATTTTCATTGCAGTCTGCACATTATTCATGGCTGTGATGTTCATGAAGGGCGATGTAAAGATCTCATTTGTTTACCTCTTGCTTGTCATGAGATCCATAGGCAGCGCATTCCATGTACCAGCCCTGCAGGCTTCAATCCCGTTGCTTGCCCCGGAATCTGAACTGATGCGTATCTCCGGGATAAACCAGGTAATTCAGTCGGTGAGCGTCATAGCCGGACCGGCACTTGCAGCACTTATGATAACTGTTCTCAACATGACATGGGTTCTGATGACCGATGTTGCCGGTGCATTGATCGCCGTTTTAACTCTTCTGCTTGTCAGAATCCCGAATCCTGCCAGAAAAGAAGATGCACCGACCCCTCATATATTACGTGAACTGAAAGAGGGCCTCCGGGAAATTTATAATCATTCCGGATTACTGTGGCTCTTTATTATCATTGTTATCGCCCATTTCTTTATTATGCCTGTTGCCGTACTGTTCCCGCTGATGACAATTAACCATTTCAACGGAGGAACATACCAGATGAGCATCGTGGAAGTAGCCTGGGGTGTGGGAATGCTTGCAGGCGGCGCTTTGCTGGGGATCAAAAAGCTCAGGATAAGTGAGATCCTGATAATCAATTCGACATTTCTTGTCCTGGGACTTACATTTCTTTTTTCTGGATTATTACCTGATACAGGTTTCTGGTTCTTTGCCGGTCTGACTCTTATCGGGGGAATAACAATGGCTGTTTATTCGGCATCTTTCATGGTAGTTATCCAGACAACAGTCGATACCGCTGTAATGGGAAGGGTCTTTTCAATCTATGGCAGCCTGACACTTCTTCCGTCAATGATAGGATTATTGCAGACCGGATTTATAGCTGATTCAATAGGAGTATCAAATGCATTCATAATTTCCGGATCAGCAATAACGATCCTGGGATTTTGTGCTTTTTTTATTCCGGCTCTGAAAGATATGGCGCAGAAGAATAAGCAGGTCAAGGATCCTGAATAGCCATAATTCAATAATCAACAGCACTTAAAGTGCAACTCTCAAGTCAAGGAAAAACGTATTATAATACGTTTTTTAATACGTATTATAATACGTAGATTTATTTTTGTGCTTTCTTAAGGGTATTAAAGCCGAACGGTGCATAAAGTGGGCAGAATCCGATGATTCCTGTTACAATAAATATTGCTGCAACGATCAGCAGGATCACACCAAGGGTACCTGTGATAACATTTGTGAAATAAAGCACCAAAACGACAAGAGCAGCCAGTAATCTGATCACCCTGTCAGCATTTCCCATATTCTTTCTCATTTAACTTACGATTAATTTTTAATAGTACATATTCTTATCAGATTCCGGTAAGTACGCCGGATATATCTTAATATTATTCCTCCCAGTGTCAGAACCAAAATTGTTGTAATCATGTTATAAAATTTGCTGAATAAACATTTAAAATATGATTTTGTTCAGTGTATGCAGACAAAAAAGACGATATCAGGCAACATAAGTCATATTTATCTCCCCGGTAAATAAATATTTTTAGCCGGCTGATGCAGAACAATGGTTATCCGCTAATTGTTAAAGTAGAAATATATTTATGAATAACGCAATTTTCAATTTCGCTGAACCAGTAAATGAACCTGTACTGGCCTATCTGAAAGGCAGCAGGGAAAGAGAGTTACTGGAGAATGAGCTGGCAGACCAGGACAACAGGGTGATTGACATACCTCTGATCATTAACGGGAAAGAGGTCAGAACAGGTATAACAGGAAAGATCACCAATCCGGCTGATCATGATCATGTTCTTGCAACATATCACATGGCCACTGAGAAAGAAGTTTCAATGGCCATAGAGGCAGCGCTATCAGCAAAATGTGAATGGATGACCCTTGCCTGGATGGAAAGGGCAGCAATAATGGCAAAGGCAGCCGAGCTTATTTCGAAAAAATACAGGTACCGTCTTAATGCAGCAACCATGCTGGGACAGGGGAAGAACGCTTTTCAGGCGGAAATAGACTCTGCCTGCGAGGTTATCGACTATCTCCGTTTCAACAATTATTTTGCATCACTCATTTACAGGGAGCAGCCAAAATCCGGAACAGAAATAATTAACAGACTCGAGTATCGTCCTCTTGAGGGATTTGTTTACACCATCACTCCTTTCAACTTCACAGCCATCGCATCGAACCTTAATACCAGCGTGGTCCTGATGGGGAACACTACTGTATGGAAGCCTGCCTCAACAGCGGTTCTTTCAAACTATTATCTGATGAAGATCTTTGAGGAAGCCGGAATGCCGGCGGGGGTGATAAATTTCATCCCGGGTTCAGGATCACTGATAAGCGGAGTTGTTTTAAAACATAAGGAACTGGCCGGGGTTCATTTCACCGGTTCAAATTCAACTTTCAATACTATCTGGAAACAGGTCTCGGAAAATCTCTCCATTTACAAATCGTATCCTAAAATTGTAGGCGAGACCGGTGGCAAGGATTTCATTTTTGCACATAATTCGGCAGATCCGGCTGCACTTGCAACAGCTATTATCAGAGGAGCATTTGAATATCAGGGACAGAAATGCTCAGCCGCATCAAGGGCATATATTCCCGTATCGATCTGGGATGAAACAAAAATGCATATTCTCAGGATGATCCCTGAGATCAGAACAGGTAATGTTACGGATCTGAATAATTTCATGAATGCTGTGATCGATGAACCGGCATTCAACAGGATCGTGTCATATATTGAAAAGGCAAAGGCTTCACCGGATGTTGAAATACTGACCGGAGGAAAAGGGAATAAATCCAAAGGTTATTTTATTGAACCGACGATACTGATCACGAAAGATCCCCATCATATAACCATGGAGGAAGAGATCTTTGGACCCGTGATTACGATCTTTATATATGATGACGATAAATATGATGAAACCCTAAAGCTCTGCGACGAGACATCTCCATATGGTCTTACGGGATCAATTTTCAGTCTCGACAAATATGCCATGATCAAAGCATGCAGGGCGTTGAGATATTCTGCAGGAAATTTTTATATCAATGACAAGCCCACAGGAGCGATGGTAGGGCAGCAGCCTTTTGGAGGAGCGAGGGCATCGGGTACCAATGACAAGGCAGGCAGTCATCTTAATCTTCTCCGCTGGGTCAGTCCCCGTACAATCAAGGAAACGCTTATTCCTGCAACAGATTTCAGATATCCGTATATGGATAATGAATAAGTTTTTCCCTTTTTGGATAATTTCCAACAAATAGTTAATATTGCAGTCCGTTTTACTACAAGTTGCTTGTTGCTGGTTGCTGGTTGCAGGTTGTTAAATTCGAAAATTCAATCAACCTGAAACCTGCAACTTGCAACCAGCAACAAGGGAGAGGGCCCATAGCTCATCCCGATAGCTATCGGGAGGTTAGAGCATCCCGACTTAAGTCGGGAGGGTCGCTGGTTCTTTCAATATAGTGTTTTTCGGGCCCATAGCTCAGATGGTTAGAGCACCTGACTCATAATCAGGGGGTCGCTGGT
>CAYPHL010000054.1:0-17793 GCA_964410385.1 uncultured Rikenellaceae bacterium
AGGGGGATTCGAACCCCCGGTCCCGCGGAAGCAGGACAACGGTTTTCGAGACCGCCGCATTCGACCACTCTGCCATCTCTCCTGTAAATTATAAGCCGCATTCACCATCCCGACTCGGGCGTGACCATCTCTCCGGTCCTGCAAATTTGTGCAAATTATTTTAATATTTGCCGCTTATTGAAAAAAAGTATCCGGGATAACCTTTTTACCGGCCTCTTTCAACTATCAACCTCGAAATGTAAATATTCCTTCCCGATATGAACCGAATTAAATAAATACCTGATGAAAATCCTTCGAGGGATACTTCGTCAATAATTCTCCCCGAAGATTCAATGTACTTCACAATTCTGCCTGACAGATCTGTTATCTCTATCCTTCCTGATAAGCCGTCATTTTCAATCCTTACAATATCAGATGCAGGATTGGGCCTGATCAGTAGCTTACGGAATGTCTGACCCGGAATGCTGATATCTGAAAGATTTCCTTTCTCGACCGATATGTTGTCAAGGAAGAATCTCTTTGTCAGACCTTCAAATTTGAATTTTCCGGAAGCGCTTCCTCCCGGAACGGCAATTGTAATTCTCTGAAAATTATCTGTGGGTGAGATGACATTCCCAATAGTTGTACCGTTCAGATAAACCTGAACAGTTGATGCGTCTCCCGGCCAGCATGAAATATCAAATTTCAGTATCAGATCAGCCTGCGACAGGTTGATTGAAGGTGTCTCAATCCAACCTGTCAGTGATGATGTGCCCAGCTTTATTTCTCCTCCGGCAGAATAAACCTTTGATCCTGTCCAGCCGGGGATACCTGTCCTGGTATCGAGCGACCCCGAAATATCACTGGTTGACGGGGTAGTGTGCGTTCCTGTCGTAAATCCCGAAAAATCCTCGGAAAATACGACCTGCTGCCCATTCAGGATAAATCCTGAGGTTACTAAAAAGAAGATGACAGCTGACCTTCTGATTAGCAGCGATCTTTTCATTACGATAAATATTTATTCCTAAAAAACTTTTAGCCATTGCTAAATTACTAAAAACCTGTTTTTACTGGAAAAGATTTTAAAGAAAATTCTAACTTCGCTGAAATATTTCCTCAATCATTTCTGAAATAAATTATTACCGTGAAAACCAGAGCTAAAATATTAATTATGAGTGCTTTTATAGCCACTATCCTTGCTTCCTGCAGTGACAGTGAGGTTGCCGATAATTCCAATCCCTTCCTCAAAGCTTACAATACTCCATTCAATGTTCCTCCTTTCGATAAAATAAAACCCGGGCATTTTGTTCCGGCATTTGAAAAAGGTATGAACGATGCACGAACGGAGCTGGATAAAATCGTGAATAACAGGAAGGCGCCTACATTTGAGAATACAATTGAGGCTTATGATAATATGGGCAAGCTCCTAAGGGATGTTACGGCTGTATTTACGGAACTGTGCGGCTCAAATACAAACGACTCGCTCCAGAAAATTGAGGTGGATATTACTCCGAAGCTTGCAGGCTTCAAAGATGAGATAAGACTTAATCCGGCTCTTTTTAAAAGGATAAAGTCGGTATATGAAAACAAGGAGAAGTTTAAACTTGATCCCGATCAGGAATTTCTTCTGGAAAACCTCTATAAGGAATTTGTACGGTTCGGTGCAAATCTTTCTCCGGATGACCAGGAAAAGCTGAAAAAGATAAACCAGGAAATATCACTGCTATGTGTTAAATTCAGTCAGAATGTACTGGCCGAAACGAATGATTATAAAATGTTTGTCGGGCAGAAAGATGTGGCCGGATTACCGGAATCTCTTGTAGCTTCAGCTGCACAGGCTGCAAAGGATGCAGGGGAGGATGGAAAATATGCTTTCACAACCCAGCGGCCGAGCGTATTCCCTTTCATCCAGTATTCTCCCGACAGGGATCTTCGCAGGAAATTGTTCAATGCTTATTGTAACCGGGGAAATAACGGTAATGAGTATGATAATAATAAGATCCTGGCACAAATTATAGCGCTGAGGGCAGAACGGGCAAAACTACTCGGATATAAGACCCATTCCCATATAGTCCTTGAACCGCGCATGGCTAAAAATCCCGAAAACGTGTTCAATCTCCTTAACAGTCTCTGGGAAAAGGCCATTCCGGTCGCAAGGAATGAAAAAAAGGAAATGCAGGCAATCATTAACAGGGAAGGCGGAAGGTTTAAGCTTGAAGCTTCCGACTGGTGGTATTATGCTGAAAAACTGAGAAAGGAGAAATATGACCTTGACGATAATGAATTGCTTCCGTATTTCAGGCTGGAAAATGTACGCGATGGCGTTTTTGAGCTGGCAAACAGACTTTTCGGACTGAAATTCATTCCGCGTACAGATATTCCTTTGCCTCACCCGGATGCATTATCCTATGAGGTGACCGAAGAGGATGGATCTCACCTTGGTGTATTATTTATGGATTTTTATGCACGTGAAAGCAAAAGACAGGGCGCCTGGTGTGTCACATACCAGAGCCACCATATTGAAAAGGGCAGCATCGTTCCCCCGATTGTGGTGGTAAACTGCAATTTCAGCCGTCCTGCGGGAGATACACCATCTCTTTTAACTCTGGATGAAGTAAGTACTATATTCCACGAATTTGGCCATGCCCTGGACTTCATGATGAACAAAAGCAGGTATAATACAATCTACCAGGCATGGGATTTTGTGGAGCTTCCCTCACAGATAATGGAACACTGGGTAACCGAACCGGAGGTCCTGAATTTTTATGCAAGACATTATATGACCGGAGAGGTCATCCCTTCGTTACTGGTGGAGAAGATCAATAAAAGCGGATATTTCAATCAGGGCTTCTCGAATGTAGAGATCCTTGCAGCTTCACTTCTCGATATGGCTTACCATACACTGGAAGCGCCGGTTAATATTGAAATTCAGAAGTTTGAGAAGGAATATTTTAATAAGACCGGACTTCTTCCTGAGATCGTTTCACGGTACAGGAGCACCTATTTTTTGCATATCATGTCAGAATATGATGCCGGGTACTACAGCTATACATGGGCGGCGGTTCTTGATAACGATGCATTTGATGCATTTAGGGAGAAGGGTATTTTTGATAAGGCTACCGCCAGTTCCTACCGGAAGAATATTCTCGAAAAGAACGGGAACATGGATGCGATGCAGATGTATATCAACTTCCGTGGCCGTGAACCCGGAATAGAACCGTTACTGAAAAACCGTGGGCTGATGCCTAATTAACGGGGTTTTGCGGTCTTTTGGTCATGCGGTCTTGCGGTCTTGCAGTCATTCTAAAACTTCACGACGGCACGACTGCATGACTGCATGACTGCATGACTGCACGATTGCACGACAATCACTTGAAAGCCGACTTAATTACTGACAGACTTACGCCCAGCGTTTTCTGTGCTATTGCATCGAGTTTTGCCTGATCGCCAGTAATATGAATTGTATACTGTACATGAGACAACTTATCTCCAGGTTTAAGCGCAGCGGCAGGGGAGGAGGCTTCCAGTTCGTAGAAGGGCCCCATCTGGGAACCATCTTCAAGCGGTCCGTCATTATAGGAGTTAAGGGCATCACCCGAGTAAGGATCTTCCTGGAGCTGCCATGCGGAATTGACATAATCGGTTACACCCTGAGGCTGACTGCAGAAAAGCAATGTGAGTATATTGTTTGCTGAATCAAAACTTCCCATAATACCTTTCGATCTGAGAGGAGGCAGGCCGATCTTCCCGCGGCTTTTCCCGTCACACCTGAAAAAAATATGTTCTCCATCAACTTTCAGCCTGTCGGCAGCTATCTTACCGAAATAATTATCATTAACGGGTGGACCCATAGCCTTTTCATCGCCCGGATTGAAGGGGATGACCACCACAACCGACGGAGAAGGGATGAACATCCCCAGCATCCATAAGGATAATTGCCCTGTCTCTCGTAACCAGTCGTTAGTCCCTTTATTGGTAATACTGTTATCCGACCTGTAGGCAACTATGTTAATCCCGTCAGGATTGATTCCGGTCTGTTGTCTTATTGATTCCCCTGTCAGGAGTACAACCTCCCTTTCGAGCCTGAATTTCAATGGTGTGCCGCTGTAATTGACAGTCTCAACGTCACAAACAAAAAGCGCTGAAGTGTCAGTCTGATTTATTGTTTCAAAAGCATCAGTATCAAGAAATGACGGTACCTGCCAGTTATCATATACAAAATCGTCTCCCTTCTTGAAGTAAACAGAGAATTGTCCGCCCTCGGGACCCAGCCATAGCCTTTCTTCACCTCCGAATGCATTGATATGGGGCTGAATGACTCCTGAAGAAATAAGGTCATGGTTTATCCATCCGAAACTGAAACCATTTTCACCTTCTGATGTGCTTGTCATTACCCTGCCCTGCCACCCGGGGATAAGAACAATGGCGGAATTGTTCATCTTCAACTCAATAATACCGACATGCTTTTTCAGAAAGTCGCGGTTATAGCCATAACGGCTTGTTATGTCTGTTGTCATATCATTTGATTTTTGATTTTCACTTTTTGTCCTGCCACCACATGATGAAAGCACGAATGGGATCATCAGGATAATAATTATTCGGTTCATTCTATTAAAGTATTACATGAAACATAATGATCCTTAGTATCTTAGTGTTTTAATGATATTTTTTTCAGCCACCAGTGCACAAAGTCACTAAGGTACACAAAGAAAAATTTAATTAACAGATTAAATTTGTATTAACTTTTTAAAAATGGAGAACAGATTTCTCTGTGGTATGGATGCTGATGAAATTGCTGACATGATAAGGGCAGGAGGCTTTACGCATGCGCAGGCAGTCGTTGTTACCGGCCTCCTGTATAAAAAGGGGAGTGCAGCACTTGAAAAGAGCACAAGGATACCACAGAGGCTGAAGAGTTATCTTTCGGATGTCTCAGAAGCCGGAATGTATTTACCGGTAAGAGAAGAAAGATCAGCTGACGGAACTGTAAAATATTTATTTGAATCACCTGAGGGAAAGAAATTTGAATCGGTTTTTATCCCGGATGAAAAACGAAAAACCGTGTGTGTTTCGACACAATCGGGTTGCAGAATGGGATGTCCGTTCTGTTTAACAGGCAGGTATGGATTTCATGGTAATCTTACTGCAGGTGAGATAGTCAGTCAGGTTATCAGTCTGCAGAAAAACGGAAAGATCACTCATGTTGTCTTCATGGGGATGGGAGAGCCTATGGACAATCCCGGCAATGTATTGAAAGCATGCAGGATACTGACGGCTGAGTGGGGTCTGGCAATAAGTCCTGCGAATATTACAGTTTCCTCAGTCGGTATAACACCTGCAATAAGGGAATTTCTTGAGAGATCGGATTGTAATCTGGCACTAAGCCTGTATTCTCCTTTTCACGACGAACGTTTGAAAGTCATCCCTGCGGAAAAGGCTTATCCTGTAAAGGAAATAATCAGTATGTTGTCACACTTCCCGCTTAAAAAGAAACGGAGGATGACAATGGCATATGTGATGATCAGTGGCATAAATGATACTGACAGGCATCTTGAGGAGCTGATAAAGATTACAAGGGGAACTCAGATAAGGATAAACCTTCTCCCTTTCCATGCCATCCCCGGGGATGAAAGAATTTCATCGTCAGAGGAAAAGCTGCAGTTCTTCAAACATAATCTGGTGGTAGCAGGCATTTCTGCATCGGTCAGAAAATCGCGGGGGGCTGATATTTCAGCAGCCTGCGGGTTACTGGCATCGGGATTGGAATAATCCGAAACATAAGGAATTTTTTTTAACCGCAAAGGACGCAGAAGTGGCGCGCAAAGGTCGCAAAGCATATTATAGCACAATAATCCTTTGCGTTCTTTGCGTGTCCTTAGCGCACTTTGCGGTTACTTAGGATTTACCATCTGGAACATATATTCATCGAGGTAACCTTCAGCAGTCTTTACCCAGTCTTTCTTTATACCAATCTGAACGAAGCCCTGCTTCGTGAACAGCTCGATACTTTCCCGGTTATTAGCCAGGATATTGCACCATAACTGATGAAGCTGAAGTGTCCTGAAACAATAGTCAGAGAGACATTCCAGGGCCATAGTGGCATATCCTTTTCGTCTTTGTTCTTCAACGGCTATCAGGATCCCGATACCTGCCCTCTTATGGAACGGATCAAAGTCAAAAATATCGATAGTTCCGATTGTCTGCTTTTCTTTTATAAGTTCGATCATGAGCCTCAGCTGCCCCGTTTCATAGATATTCTTATGGGAGTTTCTGATGTATCTCTTAAGGGTATATCTTGAAAACGGGGCTACAGTATTGCTGATGATCCACCAGGAGTTGTTATTCTCCCAGCTGTAAAGCAATTCCAGATCTTCAGGCTCAATAGCCCGCAGCCGTATTTCACGATATTTCATCAGATAATATTACTGCAATACTTTTCAGGCTCCGTTAATCAGCTTCAGTTATATATGCATCGGCAAATCCTTTCCCTTTGACATAATTGAGATATTTTTCGGCATCTGCCTTATCATAGAATATACCTATAATATATGTAGTACCTGCGCTATCCTCGGTTGTCCTGACGACCAGTTTATCGCTGAGGTCAAGATTGCCGAAGTATCCGGCACCCAGTTTTGCGGGTGATTTTGTAAGGATAATAGAGTATTTGTTTGTTGACGGGTTGACAAGCTCTTTAGGTGTTTCAGTATCAAGCCTTATTACAACTCCTGTAGCCGGCTCGATAACTCCGAAGGTAGCTCTTCTGTTGTATTTTCTTCCTTCAGGATTATCGCTACCGTTACGGTTTGTGTTGACAGCTGCAAAATTTGATTCTCCGAATGCTTTCTTAACAAACCTGCCTGCCGGGATACCCGATGCTGTCACATAGTCAATAACCGACTGAGCTCTTTTATCTGCAAGCTTTTTATTATAAATTATGCTTCCTAGTGCATCCGTATAACCCGCTACCTCCACTTTCAGACCGGGATAATTTGTAAGTATTGTCTTCAGAGTTTCCAGGCTCTCTTTCGCTTCACTTGAAAGTGCATGACTGTCGAAGGCAAAAAGTATATTCCTGACGACAAGGAATTCACCGGTCACAGCCTTTTCAGGTATCAATGTGGGATTGATCTTCATATACTGACTCAGGAAGTAAAGAGGCAGGCTAAGGTTGGTGGTATCGGTTCTGTATCCTGTATGACTTACGATAAGATGATAATCCCCTGGTTTCAGGTCAAAATTGAACGATCCGTCATTATTTACAGGTATGTTCTGAATGATGGTTCCTTTCTTAAGTTCACGCAGTACCATCTGAGCCTGTGATGGTATCACATTCATACCGTCTCCGAGCTTTATGACACCTTCTGTCCGGGTAATCTCGTCGGCTGGATCGATACCTACCACAGCATAGATATTCCTTTCGCCGGTTTTTTCATCATAAAGGCTTGTTATGAACCCGGGGGCATTATTATTAAGATGGAAGAAAATATTCTCAGCTGTGGTATTAAATGCAAATGGCATTCCAACCGGCTGATCCCAGTTGCCATACCTGTTTACGGTTGAACGGAAGAGGTCATATTTTCCCATGCTCATATGACCCACCGAACTGAAAAGAAGAGCATTATTATCAGTATCGTAGAAGGGAGCATCCTCATCCCACTGAGTATTGATCACATCACCAAGGTTGACAGGTTCACCCCATGCTCCTGCCGGTGTTTTTTCGGATACCCATATGTCGAGTTTTCCGAAAGTACCCGGACGGTTGCTTGAAATATATAATTTATTGCCATCGGGTGTAATAAAACCATGTGATTCCCAGTATATTGTGTTGACGGGTTTCCCGAAATTCCTTATTTTACCCCAGGTGGCTCCGTTTCTTTCACTGAAATAAAGATTCCCGTCGTTGCCATCATTTATATAAAGAACGAGAAAACGGCCGTTGCCTGTAACAGAGTTTGTGTAAAGTCTTTCGAGACCTCCAAGCTGTTGTGTAATATCAACAGGTTCTTCCCATTTGCCGTTCTTATATGAGCACATTATCCTGTTCTTCCCTTCAACTCTCTGGGTGAACAGGAAGACTGAATCATTTTTTGAAATGACAGGATTCATTGAACCAGGATAATCTCTCATCCATGTTGTGAAAAGCTCGGGTATTACTCTTACAGGTTTTTTCTTTGCTTCGATTGCATACCTGCAGTCCCTTATCTGGAGGTCAAAATATTCAGCCATTTCAACATCTTCTTCACTTGTTCCGAGTTTGCTTTTCAGATCGGTGAAGATCGTAAGCGCTTTAGCGGGATCGTCATTCAGATGATAAGCTTCAGCAAGATACCTGTAAGTGTCTACCGGAGCTTTCTGCCCGGTCTCGGTATATTCCTTTTTGTCTGCAGCTACATTCTTTGATGCAGATTCCAGAAGTTTCAGAGCTTCTGCTTTCTTACCGTCCAGCTTCAGATAGCAGATACCCAGCTTGGCCTGGATATTTGTGTTATCAGGAAAAGCTTTAAGTATCGGCTCATATAAGGATGCGGCTTTTTCAAAATCATTGTCATAATAGAAGACCACATCAGCATTCTGAACAGATTTGTTGAAATCCCTGATGATTGTTTCCTGCGATTTCAGCGGACTTAAAAGGCTGACAAGCAGGAAAACAGTTGAAATTCTTTTTGTTGAATTTTTCATTATTGTAATACTTTTTTGATGAATACCTCATTGGGATACCCTCTTTTTAAGAGTTCCAGCCTCCATGCTCTGGCTTCATCCTTGGTTCTGAACTGTCCGGTCATATACCTGTAAAATTTGTCTTTCTCGTTATACATTACCTTAATATCGGCAATATACCGGAAATAACTTACATCAACAGGATTATAAAGTGCCATAACCTGAACAGTGTAATACAATACGCCAGGTTCATCTGCAGCATCAGTTATATTCAGTACGTTCAGGTTACGGATCAGCATACTGGAGTCGACTGAAGCAACAGAAGGTATACCTGCCAGGTTTATCCTTTCATATTCCCGTTGAAGGAGCGAAGAGTCACGGACCAGGGTTACATCACCAAGGGTTATAACCAGGTCGGGGCTTTCGCTTATTATTGTTGTGTCGGTTGTTGCAGGAAGATATCCATCGCCCGAGTAGACAATCCTGAAATCTCCGGGGGCAACAGTAAGGCTATATGCACCTGTTGGTTTGTCGGGGGTTGTCCTGTAAAGTGTTTCTCCCGATTCCTTATTAAGAACGACAATATAGAAATTTTTATCAGCGGTAAGTACAGTGTCATTAAGCTTCAGATTTCCTGTAATCTCATAGATCTGGTTAACGTCCGGACCGCCAATACCCAGATAAAAAATATCTCTTTTCTTGTATTCAGTTTTCATTGAATAATAGGCATTCATACCGTTATTCACCGGCTGAAAGAATTTATCATCGTCAGTTGAATTTATCGGAGATCCCAGGTTTTCAGGTGTTCCCCACCCGCTACCCTGCAGAATGCACCGGTAATTATCAAATCCACCTATCGAATTATGACCTTCGGAACAGAAATAAAGCAGTGAATCATTCCGGGTTATAAAGGGGTTATCCTCATTATAGGAAGAATTTACGGCCGAACCAAGATTCAGGGGAATTCCCCAGTCTCCAGTAGCATCAATTTCCGAAACGTAAATATCGAGACCTCCATGGCCTCCTTCCCTGTTACTTGTAAAATACAGCTTCCTGCCATCAGCCGAAATAGCAGCATGCGATTCATAAAACTTTGTATTTATATTTTTGTTCAGCCTTACAATGGGTGTCCAGCTCTCGTTCACATATTTCGAGCTGTAAATATTCCCGTCGAAATCATCGTTCTTGTAAAGAAACAGCTCTGTTCCGTCTGAATTTAATGCACTTGTTGAACAATCTTCACCCGCAGCGAGCTGGGAGGTTATTTCGGCCGGTGGCTGCCATCGTCCCCTGATCTTCTTTGAAAAGTAGATAACGTTTACAAGACCTCTGCGCTCTGTATATGCTAATGTGTTCCCGTCGAAGCTTACAACCGGGTTTTCATTCATCGATCCCTGGCTGAAATCACCGCCAAGCATACGTTTGCTTATGGCTACCGGATTTCCTGCAAGTTTAATGGCATTTTCACAGGCCCTGATCTGCTGATCAACAAAGTCGAGGTTACGCATACCGCCTTTCCCCTCTGTTTCAAGAGCAAGGGATTTGAAATTCTTTAATGTTGTAAGACCTTTTTCAAGTTCATTATTTATCATATAAGCTTTGGCAAGGTAGAACCAGGCATCAAGCGGTGCTCTCTTTTCTTTGAGGGATTTGGTCTTCGAACTGTAACTGGCATTTTTTACAGCTTCTTCAAGATAGGGTATTGCCTTTTCCTTTTCATCAGGAATATTAAGGTAACATGTTCCTATTTTATATTTCAGATTCAGATTTTCCGGATCTTCAAGGAGGATATAGAGCTGGTTTGCCAGGTCGTATTCCTCGTACAGATAGTTAGCTTCAGCCTGCTTGTAGATTTCCTTCATTTCTTTTGCCGATTGAGACCAGACGGGCAAAGGAGAAAATATCAGAGCCAACAGCTGAATCTTTAGTATCTCTCTGAAATTGTCCATAATAACAAATGTAGTGTTTATTAAATTGTGATCCTGCAGATTCCTGTCCTATTTTATTTAAAAGTTATTTTATAAATATCATAGTTTCCCTGGCCTTCAGCTTCCTTATAGATCGAATAATAACCTGATTTCCCGTTTGCTGCCGGCATAAAGAAAATATTGTCATCGGGAGTGTTCAGCGGATAACCGAGATTGGCCGGTTTGCTCCATATATTGTTTGACTGAAGTTCCGATCTGAAGAGATCATATCCGCCCATTGTAACATGGCCCTGGGAGCTGAAAAACAAAGTTTTCCCGTTGTTGATGAGGAAGGGGCGGTCTTCATTCAGAGGTGTGTTAATTTCAGGACCAAGATTAACGGCAGGTCCCCAGTCTCCTCCAGTTTTCCTTGAGATATAAAGATCCAGTCCGCCGTATCCTCCGGGCCGGTCAGATGCAAAAATAAGCCTTTCACCGTCTTCGGAGATAAATCCATGTGATTCCCAGTATTTTGTATTTATATTTCTGTTCATTTTTCTGCAGGCGCCCCATGCATTCCCGTCAAATGTGCTGTAATATATGTCGCTGTTGAAGTTATCATCGCGTGAAAGCACTAGTAATTTTCCTCCATCTGACAGGCATGAGATGTACATATCGCCGTCCGACATGAGCTCGGGTGTTATATTTACAGGCGGTGTCCATTTTCCGTTTACAAGCTTTGAAAGCATTACGGCATCATAGAATTTCAGGGATACCATGAATGCAAATGTTTTGCCGTCAGCAGAGATAACAGGATTGAAATTAGCCTTATCGTCATTGAAAATCAGGCCCATGTTTTCTTCCAAATATGATACAGGTTTTGATATCATTTCTTTAGCAGTATCGCACGATCTGATCTGTTGTTCTACTATTGCACGGTTCTCATGGTCGTCTTCGAGAAGGGTTCCGGAAAACCTTGTAAAGGCATCCTTTGCCTTATCGAACTGGTAATTGACAAGATAAGCACAGCCCAGTTCATACAATGCATCATAGGGAGCAGAAAGTTCACTGACAGTACCTTCTTCAGGTTTTGCAGACAGATTTTCAGATGCTGCCTTAAGGTATTCTACCGCCAGGTTTTTTTTACCTGTAATGTTCAGGTAACATGCCCCGATACGGTAAGCAACATTTGAATTGTCAGGCATCTTATCAAAAATCTCAAGGTAGAAGGGAAGAGCATCCTGATAATCCTCGCTCATGAAGAAATATTCAGCTTCGATGAAAGTATCCTGAAGTGAGCTTATTTCCTGGGAGATAAGGGGAAATGAAAAGAAAAGCGAAATGAATACAATTGATATTCTAAGGCGCATAACTACTGGTTTTTGTAACAAATTTAAACAAAATGCCTAAAAATAACAATTCAGGTCTCATTTTAACGGCATTGTGTTGTCCGGCTTTCTTAATAATTTACTCCTTCTCCTTATCTTTCTTTTTTCTCCTGAACAGAATAATAAAGATGAATAACAGTCCGGCTCCTGCTATCAGCCACAGATACCATAAACTGTATCTCTTACCTTTCGCTTCATCCTGCAGGATTTCCGGAGTTTGTTGATCTTCGGCAGGTTTAACTTTCTCCGCACTTTCATCCTTAGCCGCTTTCTCAAGTTCGGATATCGCTTCAGCCCTCTTCTCCGCTATAACTTCAGGACGCTCAGGTCTGACAATCAACGGCCTTATCCTTACTTTTCCCCGCGAAACAGTGACCTCTTCCGCTGAAGTATTGTTATACCTGTCTCTCAGACTGAATTTTATTCTTCTGTCTCCCTGAAATGGTGCAACCCTGTAGCTGAAGGTTGAATCTGAAATATTGAACTGTTCTGAAGAAAGCAGGTTATCTCCAGCCCATTGTTCCACCGTCAGTATTGAATTTGGCTCAACGCTCAGCGGTATTATCAGTGTATCCTTTCCATAAGAAACGAAATTCCTTTCCTCTCCGGCATCGAGATGTGCAGTAAAATCAGTTTTTGGAAGCACTGTGGGGGGTATTATGAATGAATCTGCCCTGCTTGTAAGGGGGAGGTGAACATCCCTCCTGTACCTTTCGATACCGTCGGACTCATAAATTATTGTATGATCACCATGAGTAACCAGAAGTTCATATTCTCCGGTTTTTGGATCAGCATAATCTTCGGATGTCTCGCCAGGCTTCTTTATATTCACCGAGCTGATCCTGATCCTGTCATCAGTTGTCAGATTAAGGTCGGCAACTTTTACGATACCCTTTACAATGAATTTCCGGGGGTGGAGATTTGAAAATATCTCCAGCCTGTAAATATCCTGTCCGCCGAAACCGGAAGGGCTGAATTTTGAGAAATATCCTTCATAACCCTGGTTAATAGGCATAAAGAAAACGTCGTCATCCGTTGAGTTGAGAGGATAACCGGCATTGAGAGGTTTTGACCATTCGCCATTGTCGAGCATTGTCGAATAAAAAACATCATGTCCTCCCATATTAAGATGCCCCCTGGAGCTGAAAAATAGTGTACGGTCATCCCTGCTCAGAAAGGGCGTTTCCTCATTGTATACTGTGTTTATTGAAGGTCCCAGATTGACAGGTGGCCCCCAGTCACCTGTACTGTCCCTGCGTGAGACATAAATATCGAGACCACCCAGAGACCCCTTCCTGTTACTTGTAAAATAAAGCTTCCTGTTATCGTGAGATATTACAGCATGAGATTCCCAGTATTTAGTGTTTATATTATCATTCAGCTTTGTAACCGGGCTCCAGGTCCCGTTGCTGTATGTAGTTGTAAATATATTTCCGTCATAGTTCTCGGAGTTATAAAGATAAAGGATCTTCCCGTCGCCTGAAAGCGACGCCGGGTAAATATTCCTGTCAATCCTGAGGATTTCATTCATGTTTCGTGGTTCGGTCCACACTCCGTTAACCTTCGTTGAATACAGGATAGCATCGTAGAACGGAAGTCTTTTTGAAAACACCATCATAGTTTCATCATCTGAAACAACCGGATTATACTCCGATGCACTTCCGTTAATATTGCTTCCGAGGTTATCTTCCCTGATATAGACCGGTGATGACATAAGATCCTTTGCATTGATGCAGGACTGTATCTGGAAAGCCACTACGGATGTATCATATACTTCAGGATCCAGCTTTTCCATGAAGAGCTTATATGTGGATACGGCTTTATCGAGCTGGTTATCTATTCTGTAGGCATTTGCCAGGTAATAGAGTACATCATAAGGAGCTCCCGTTTCCCTGAAACTTCCTTCCCTGTACTCCGGATTAATGTTTTTTACAGCATCTTCGAGATAGCTGATCGCCTTTTCCTTTTCGCCCGGTATGTTCAGATAACACTGGCCTATCCTGTATTTGAAGTTGGAATTGCCGGGGTAAATGCTGATCAGATCCTGATAAAGCGGTAAAGCTTCCCTGTAATCTTCGAAGAGTATCCAGCTTTCTGCATCATGGAAATTCATCTTGTTCTCTGCTCTCGACTGGGGAAAAATATAAGTACTGATCACCAGAATCAGGAATGATGTAATCAGTATAACCTTTTTAATCATATCAAAGATTTAAATTGGTATAATAAAACCTGATAACTATTTAAATATTAGCCGGATTACGGCGTTAACCTGTTTGCAGATTGTTTATTGTCAATTGTATTACAGCCAATCAGTTTAAACCGCAATATAGTAAAAAAGGACGATAGAAGGCCGTCCTTTTTATCAACCGTTGTTAATATCTTGTCAACAGATATTTATATGTCCCGCAGGCCTGAAATCCTGAATTATACGGATCAGGGCAGAACTATATCGGGGGAATAGTTTTCAAGTATTGATTTGATCCTTTTAAGGAATTTCCCCGCAAGGGCTCCGTCGATCACCCTGTGATCATAGCTCAGTGACAAGATCATTATCTGACGTATGGCTATCACATCACCATCAGGTGTTTCGATCACAGCAGGTTTTTTCCTTACCGCACCTGTCCCGAGGATCGCTACCTGCGGCTGATTGATAATAGGCGTTCCGGCAATATTATCGAAGGTCCCGAAATTCGTTATTGTGAATGTCCCCCCGGTTATCTCATCAGGTTTCAGCTTGTTTTTCCTTGCACGTTCCGCAAGGTCACTGACAGTTCTGGCAAGTCCGTTAAGGTTCTTCTCATCAGCATTCCTTATTACGGGAACGATGAGGTTTCCGTCGGGAAGAGCTGTGGCTATGCCGATGTTTATATTCTTTTTCATGATTATCTTATTGCCATCCACCGAGATATTTATCATCGGGAATTCCGATAAGGCTCTTGCAGCAGCATCAGCAAATATCGGAGTAAGGGTGAGCTTGTATCCTTCCACGGCAAGGAACCTGTCCTTTACTGAATTTCTCCAGTTGACAACCTTTGTGACATCGGCATCTATAAATGATGTTACATGAGGGGATGTTTTTTTGGAAAGTACCATATGATCGGCAATCAGCTTCCGGACCCTGTCCATCTCAATTATCTCGTCTCCGCCTTCAGCTTTAATTCCTGCCGCTTTTACCTGAGGTTTTACATCAGCAGCTTCCACGATCGGGGTTGGTTCTTCCGGTCTCAAATTCCCCGATCCGATGAACCTGAATATATCATCTTTTGTTATGCGGCCGTCCATACCGGTGCCGTCAATCTTATCGAGTTCGGAATAACTGATATTTTCTGTTGAAGCGATACTTCTTACAAGGGGTGAAAGGAACTTTCCTCCCGGCGTCCTGCTACGGAGTTCATGGGAAATGGTTTCAGTTTCCTTCTTTGCTGATTTTTCCGCAGAGATCGTTTCCCTTATCCTCTCAACCTCCTTTTCGATCTTTGCCGGTTCATCCGGCGATCTGACAATGTTATGCTCTATAACAGCTATAACCTCTCCAACTTTTATGACTGATCCTTCCCGTGCAACTATTGAGACAATTTTTCCGTCGGCCGGTGCAGGGATCTCCGAATCGACCTTGTCGGTGGCAACTTCCACAATGGGATCATCTTCCCTTACTGAAGATCCTTCAGTGACAAGCCATTTGATTATTGTTGCTTCTATTACGCCCTCGCCCATTGCAGGAAGTAAGATATTCACAGTTGCCATAGATGAATTTGTTTTTGTTTTTGTAACAGGATAACATACTGAACAAAAAAATGTTCGGAGTTATTATCAAACATTTTTCAGGATGCAGACAGCTTTTGCCCTTCAAATACTTTGAGTTCTGATTTTAGTTACAGATCCGCTGCTGATAATGAATTTCTCGCCGGCAGATGCTATCCTTATGGTAACCTTCTGATCCGAAATACCGTATATGGAATCGATTATCCCGGAAGCGCTCATTCTGCCTGCAGTAAAGATGACCTGACGGATCCTGTGTGCCTTCAGTATCTCATTTATATTATCAATGGTTCCGGGTATATTTTTATCCGGATCATTATTTCCTGTGCTGACCCTGATGGTATCAGCCTGAATGCCGGCCGATATCAGAATTTCATTAACCATTCCGTAGCCCACGGAATCTGAAACAATTGCGGTTTTTACCGGTCGTCCAGGGCCTTTGCGGAAATGTAATATCGAAAGAATGCCTGTGAGAACCGGAATGAATATTTTGTTGAAGAACCTGTGAATCACTGATAATCCTGCGCGGAAAAATACAGCGGTATGGATGGCAAAAGACATGCGTTTAAAATTACCGTCATTAAAATGCTTTCTGACGAAGATCAGCATTGCCTTATAGAAATTGACAACAAAATCAATATTCTCCTTCTTTGTGCTTTCCCCCTTGAAATGAAGAATCTTTACTCCGGGATAATAATAGTTTTTATATCCTTTCTTAAGTAACCTGTAGCTGTAATCGATATCCTCGCCATACATGAAGAAGCTTTCATCGGGGAGGCCTGTTTTCTGGACTGCTTCCCTTCGCAGGAACATAAATGCTCCGGATATTATATCGACAGGATGTATTCCGGTTTTGTCGAGATTACCCAGATAATAACGGTTGAACCTGGCGGAGCGCGGGCAGAGATATGTTAATCCCGATATCCTGTAAAATGCAGTTGCGGGATCAGGAAGACCGCGTTTCGACTCGGGAAGGAATTTTCCTCTGCCGTTTATCATCATGACACCCATGGCGCCTGCATCTGCATGGATGTCCATGAAAGTTATGCATTTCCTGAATGTATCTTCACCGATGAAAGTGTCGGGGTTAAGGAGAAGCAGATATTTCCCTGAAGCCTGTTTTATTGCCTGGTTGTTTGCAGCAGCAAAGCCTTTGTTGTCGCTGTTTGCAACAAGCTTAACTTCCGGATAGCCTGTGGATACCATCAAACAGGATCCGTCAGTTGAATTATTATCAACAACAAATATCTCACAGTTAATCCCTTCAGCAGCTTTTCTGACTGAAGAGAGGCACAGGTCGAGAAAGTATCTGACGTTGTAGCTGACAATTATTACTGAAAGATCCATACAGAAATAATGATAAACAACGGATTACTTGTGTTATTGTTACTTAACCACAAAGAGCACAAAGGTTTACACAAAGAGCACTAAGCGCATATAACCGGTTATTACTGCTGGTAAGGATTTCTGTTATTAAGGGCTCTTCCCAGGGTTATTTCGTCGGTATATTCCAGTTCGTCACCGATGGCCACACCTCTTGCCAGGGTTGTGATGAACGTATTGTATTTGCTCAGTCTTTTATACAGGTAGAAGTTAGTCGTATCCCCTTCCATAGTAGTGCTGAGGGCAAGAATGATCTCGCTGATACTTCCTTCCTTTACTTTTTCCTCCAGAGAATCAATCTTCAGGTCTGCCGGCCCTATCCCGTCAATAGGTGAGATAATTCCTCCAAGGACATGGTAAAGACCTTTGTACTGCCTTGTATTCTCTATCGCCATTACATCCTGTATGTTCTCTACCACACATACTATCGATCTGTCTCTTTTCGGGTCACCGCAGATATTGCATATCTCGGTATCGGAAATATTATTACATACTTTGCAGTAGCATATCCCGGAGCGGAGCCTGAGGATGCTCTCCCCGAACCGTTCTACCTCTGAAGGGTTCCTGCGCAATAAATTCATCACCAGCCTGAAAGCTGTCTTCCGGCCTATTCCTGGCAGCGATGCAAATTCATTTACAGCTTCTTCAAGCAGTCTCGAAGGAAATTCGGTAAAACTCATACTCCGGATTTTGAACAAAAGTAATTCATTTATTTAATT